>VAYD01000258.1 GCA_005883905.1 Actinomycetota bacterium | reverse complement strand
TGCAACCAGGCGACGACCCCTCGGGGCGAGCAGCTCGGGTTAGCGGCGCGACGCCGCCGTATCGCCGCATTGGGTGTATCCGCGAAAGGCGACCGCCTACTACAGGGTGCTACGCCCTCCGACACGCGCGAAGCCTGATCGCGCGACTTGAGAAGCTCAGCGCTGACGCTGGGCGCCGAACGGCCGACACCTCGCGATCGAGGTCCCGAACAGCGGCCTCACTGTTACCGAAGCGACCGGCAGGCATCGTCACACGATCAGCCTTCGTGGTGTCGGCGCGGACTGGGCGCCCGACGGCCGCCGGATCGTGTACCTCGATCACGAGCGACTTCACACCGCTGACGGCGACGGAACCCACGTCCGCCGCCTCGGCCCCCTTCACCTGAACATCTCCGCTGCCGCCTGGGCGCCGGACGGCCGGACGATCGCGTTCGCCGACGACCGACACCGGGTGTGGGAGATGCGTGCCGACGGTCAGTCGGCCCATGTCGTGGCGCACAACGACGAGGACTCCACCAACGCCTTGGTGTGGCAGCCACTGAACGGCGCTGCAGCGACCGTCGCCCACCTCGCACGCCCGGCGCCAACTGGGCGCGCCGCCTGCTGAAAGACGGGATCGCGGGACCCGCCATTGACGCCCGCGCCACACGCCTGCGAAGGCGCGGTGGGGCGGCCGTTGGGCGTTCGCGGCTCTCCCTAGCTGTTGGGCGGGGCCGAAGCCCCACCCAACGTGCAGTGAGCTAAGGCTTGAGCCCGAACTCGTGGGCGTTACAGCCCCATTCGAAGCCGAAGGCGTTGGTCTGGTTCGCGCCTCCGTCCCGTCCGTCGGTGTGGCCCCAGTTCTGCGAGTGCTTCGGCTCACCCTTGACCGGATTCGCAAGCAGCGTCTGGTCCGAATCGTCGGTGTACCACTGCAGGTCTTCCTGCCCCGAATACGCGCACGGGGAATTGCCGTTCACCGGCTTGAGCGTGCCGTTGCCGGTGATCTCACCGGCAAACGCGCTGCTCGTCGCGAAAGCCATCATGGCGACCACGGCGACCACAACTAAGAAGAATCGCATCGTGCCTTCCTCTCGTCGTCCGGGCGCTGGCGCCGCCCCTCAAGCGCCCCCAGTTCGAGTGACGCTATCCGGAGCATGCGGGCGAAGTCAACCATTCGCGTCCCGCAGTCGCAGAGCCAGCGCTTCTCGTCCTCAGCAGGAGCGGCGGATTCAGTCTCTAGCCAACCGCCGTCGTAGCGTTCCCACTTCGTGACCGAGGATTACGAGTACTTCTATGTGGTGAACGAGGACTTCCGGCGCGGTGCTTTCCGCGTTCACGCGCTCGGCGAGATACCCGACCCCATGCGCCTCACTCGAGGCGAGCTTCAACCCGGGGAAACCCGTTCTGTTTCATCGCGACGAGAGCAGCCGCGTACCCGACTTCGTCGGCACAACAGAGCGTCGTCGCGGTCGACGACGACAGCGCAGTCCTCGCAGACGAAGCGGCCTCTCAGTTCGTGACGGCGCTCGTCGCCGAGCCGTGGTCGACGACGAGGCGCTCGCGGAGGAGATCCTGGGTGACGTGCGCGCGGCCGTGAAAGAGCTCGCGTGGAGCGGAGCCTAGATAGTCCCGGCGAGGTAGATCGCGAGCTCGACCGCGACGACGAGACACGCGATCGAGGCGGCTGCGAGCGCTGCCGTGCTGATCAGGAGCAACCGACCGATGGCGGTGCGCCGCACCGAGGCCACTACGAGCGACCGAGCGTCGGCGCCCGGCCCGCGTCCGCGCGTGTCGAGCAGCGGCGCGATCATGTGCTCGACTCGCCCCAGGCGCAGGCGCTGCAGGTGCGCCGCGATCAGGCGCGAGCGGGCGGCCGCGGCGAGCGCGCGGGCTTCGCGACGCGCCGCGCGGCGGTACCACGGCAACTCGACGGCACGGCGCGACCAGTACCCGAGCGCTTCGCGCGCGTCGCGAATGCGGAGGTCGTCGCACGGGTCGCGCGGCACCAGCAGGCGAGAGATCAACAGCAACGCCGCAGCCATGGCGCCAATGGTACGGCGACGGGCCGCCTGCTACGAACGTGACGGGCGGCAGCAGTAGGGGGCGAATTTCTCGCGCTTCGCCGTAGTTGGTGCGTGTACTACGACGACACCGCGACCACCCTCGTCGTCGAGGACGACGACGCGACGAAGGACCTTCCTCGCAGACAACCTCACCGCTGACGGCTTCGAGCTTGTTCGTCGCCGCCTGCGCCCCAGACGGGATCCGCCTCATGTAGACGAGGTTTTCCGGACCCGGCGCTGATCGACGTCGGCCTGCCGGACGCCAGCGCGAGACCCGCCACACGAACGACACCTGGGCGCCGATCCGCCGTTCCTGCGGCGGCCTTGACTCGGGTTTCGACCCGGCATACGGTCGGCAGGACCCCAGTTACGCTCGGTGACAGGCGCGGCTCGCTGTCGAGAGGAGACGGGATGCACACCCGAAGGTTCGTCGTGGCGGTCGCCTTGGCCTCGATCGGTTCTCTCGGGGCGAGTCCCGCGGGCGCGGCGAAGCCCGCCTGTGCGATCGACAACGCACGCACGCACACCGAGTACATGACACTTCAGGACGCGGTCAACGCGGCGGCCCCCGGGGCCACGCTCGAGATCAAGGGTGTCTGCGCCGGCTCGACCATCGTCGCGCGCGACGTCGTCCTGAAGGGCGTCGCAACCAAGGCGTTCGGCCCGGCGACGCTAACGGGCGCGAACGCCGGGCGCGTGCTCCGCGTCAACGCGCCCAGCACCACAACCGTTCGCGGCCTCACGCTCACGGGCGGCAACACCAGCGACGGCGGCGGGATCATCGTACGTAGCGGCGCGACGGCGCGGGTCGAGAACTCGGTGATTTACGGCAACACCGCGAGCGGGTTCGGTGGGGGCATCGAGGTGTTCCCGACCGGCACGCTTACCGTCACAAACAGCGTCGTGCGCGACAACCAGGCGGCTAGCTCGGGCGGCATCGACTCCGACCACGGCACGGTGACAGTCGTGTCGAGCGCCGTACGCGACAACACGGCGTCCGGCGGCGCGAACTGCGTCGCCGCGGGCTTCTCCTGCGCCG
>VAYD01000257.1 GCA_005883905.1 Actinomycetota bacterium | reverse complement strand
GATACCTAGGCGTCGCGCGTGCTGACAGGCTCGCTCTCGCCCCCGGCTTCGAGCGCCGCCTTGGCGGCCTGGACCGCCTCCTCGAGCTGCTCGCGCTGGTCGCCGTTGCCGATCTCCCCGCGCCGTGCCGCGCCCCCGATCAGCGGCTCGAGGATGTCGATCGGCAGCGGGAAGACGATCGTCGAGCTGTTGCTGCCGCTGACCTCGATCAGCGTCTGCAGGTAGCGCAGCTTGATCGCGATGGGGTTGCGGCTGATGACGTCCGCGGCATCGGTGAGGCGCGCGGCTGCCTGGAACTCGCCCTCGGCGTTGATCACCTTCGCCCGGCGCTCGCGCTCGGCCTCGGCCTGGCGGGCGATCGCGTGGTGCATGCGGTCGGGCAGTTCGACGTCCTTGATCTCGACGGTCGTCACCTTGACGCCCCACGGCTCCGTCTGGTCGTCGATGATCTGCTGCAGGTGCTCGTTGATTGTCTCCCGGTCCGACAGAAGCGCGTCGAGATCGACCTTGCCGAGCACCGAGCGCAGCGTCGTCTGAGCGATCTGCGAGGTGGCTGCAAGGACGCTCTCGATCTCGACCACCGAGCGGATCGGGTCGATGATGCGGTAGTACGCCACGGCGGTCACGCGCGCGGGAACGTTGTCGCGGGTGATGATCTCCTGCGCGGGGATCTTCAGGGTGACCGTGCGCAGGCTCACGCGGACCATCCGGTCCACGAACGGCAGCAGGAAGATCAGCCCCGGCCCGCGCTGCGCCGTCACGCGGCCGAGCCGGAACACGACGCCGCGCTCGTACTCGCGCAGCACGCGCACCGCCGCGCCGGCGACCACGATCGCGGCAACGACGGCGACGAGGACCAGGATGATGATTGCGGTGATCATGCGGTGACCTCCCATTCGTCGGCTCGCCGGACGCACAGCGTCAGGCCACTCACGCGCTCGACGATGACACGATCGCCCTCATGCAGCGCGTCCTCGCCGGGTACCGGCCAGTCGTGGCGGGCGCGCCACAGCGCGCCGTCGACGAACACCTGGCCCGACGGCTCGGCCCACCTGCGCACGGTCCCGACCTGCCCACAGAGCCCTTCGGCGCCCGATCGGACCCGCGTCAGCCCCGCCACGCGGCCCTTGTGCGCCACGTAGAGCGCCCCGCCGCCCGCGACGGCGCCGATGCCGATGCCAACCGGGATCGCCAGCGCCGCGCCGCCGCCGAGGGCGGCGATGACGAAGATGCCGCCGAAGATCAGCGCGATGCCGCCCGCCACGCCGAGGACACCACCGGGCACGTGGGCTTCGGCTATGACGAGCGCTGCTCCAGCGAGCAGAAGCGCAATGCCGAGTGCGGTCATCGATGAGTCCTCTGGTTCCGATGATACGCCCGGGACCGAGCCCGAAGGCGCCGGGTGTCTCGGCTACGACCGGTTGTGGTTGACGGCCTCGACGTTGTGGCCGTCGGGATCGAGGACGTAGGCCGCGTAGTAGCCGGGGTGGTAGCGGGGGCGCTCGCCCGGCTCGCCGTGGTCGGGGTAGCCGGCCGCCGTCAGCTCGGCGTGGAAGCGCTCGACTCCGGCGTTGTCGGTCGGGAACGCCATGTGCACGCTGTGCGTGGGTTCGCCCTCCAGCAGCGCGAACGACCCGCCGTCGGGTCCCTCCACCGTGGTGCGCCCGGGCCGCTCGCGGATCGAGAGCCCGCAGAGCTCGGCGACGTGCCGGTAGAAGGCCGTCGACGCCGCCAGATCCGCGACGCGGATCCAGAGGTGGTCGACGATGCCCGTTCGCTGCGGCACGTCGCCGTAGTGCACGGCCTCGATGCTGTTGCCGTCGGGGCTGCGCAGGAACGAGCCGTAGTAGTCCGGCAGATACTCCGTGCGCGGCCCCGGCGCGCCGTCGTCGGCGTAGCCGGCATCCACGCCGGCTTGCCAGAACGCGTCGACGTGGTCGCGCGACGGAGCGGCGAACCCGATGTGCAGCCCGGTCGTGAGCTGGTGCTCGTCGTCTGCGTGGGTCAGCGAGAAGTCGTCCCACTCCGCGAAGCTGTTGGTGCGGTAGCTCGTCTCGATGCCGAGCTGGATCAGCACGGCGTCGAAGAAGCGCGCAGAGGCCTCGCGGTCCGGGACGTAGATCGTGACGTGGTCGAACATCGACCTGTCAGCCTACGACGCGTGCCCACATTCGCATCGGACGCCGAATGGGAGGCCTGGCTCGAAGAACACCACGCGACGTCCGACGGCGTCTGGGTGGAGATCGCCAAGAAGGGCTCCGGCATCCCGTCGGTCGCGTATCCGGAGGTGCTCGACACCGCGCTGTGCTTCGGCTGGATCGACGGCCGGCGCAAGGCGCTCGACGAGAACTACTTCCTGCAGCGGTTCACGCCGCGGCGCGCGCGCAGCCGCTGGTCGAAGATCAACCGCGCCAAGGTCGAGGCGCTGTCCAAGGCGGGCCGCATGCGCCCGTCCGGCCTGGCCGAGGTGGAGCGCGCGAAGGCCGACGGGCGCTGGGAGGCGGCCTACGGCGGCCAGGCCGCGATGACGGTGCCCGAGGACCTGCAGGCCGAGCTCGACGCGCGCCCGCAGGCGGCGGCGTTCTTCGCGACGCTCAGCAGCCAGAACCGCTACGCGATCCTCTATCGGCTGCATGACGCCAAGCGCCCGGAGACGCGGGCGCGGCGCCTGGCGAAGTTCGTCGCGATGCTCGAGGGGGGCGAGACGATCTACTGAACCCGCACGGGCGAAAGCGCGGAGCCCGGCGATGTTCGGGCATCGAGGAAATGGGCGCGGCCGCGGTTTGGGTACACGAGGCTGACGTTTGTTGCGCCTAGCGGAACATTCCTCAGTCAAGCGGGTCGTGATCGCGTTCGCCGGCTCACAATGTCGGTCTAGGCCTCAGCCCAGGAGCCCGCCCGAGATGAACGGATTGCAAAACGTCCGTCATCCGGGGCTACAGGCCCTGATGAAGGACGTTTCGTGGACCCGCGGCGTACCGCTCGGTGATCAGTCGACGAAGCCGCCGCAGGTGATGTTGATCTTCGAGGCCGTGATGGTTCGGGCCCAGTCCGACGCTGCGAAGACCGCTGCGTTGCCGACGTCGTCGAGGCTCGCTGCGCGACCGAGCATCGTGTTGGCGACGATGCCGGCCTCGATCGCTGCCCTGCGTTCGGGGTCGGAGATCGACTCGGCGATGCCGTTCGTCTGCAGCGTCACGACGCGGACGCCGTGCGGCGCGAGCTCGACGGAGAGCGCCCGCCGCAGCGCCTCGACCGCTTGGAACGAGACCTGCAGCCCGCCGAGGTTCGGCCACGGATCGCCGTAGCCGCCGAAGGCGAGGATCACGCCGGATCGCTGTTGGATCATGTGCCGCGCCGCCGCGCGCGCGGTGATGAACATCGAGCGGGTCGTCACGTCGACGGGCCGCATGAAGTCGTCGACCGTCATCTCCACCAGCGGCGTGCCCTGCACGTCCTGCTGGGAGATCACGCACAGCGAGATGTCGAGGCTGCCGTGCTCCGACGCGACCGCGTCGGCGTGCGCCTCGACCGAGCGCTCGTCGAGCGCGTCGAGCTGCGCGGTCTCGGCACGGCCGCCGGCGGTCCGGACCGCATCGGCGACGGCGTCGAGCTTCGCCTGCGTGCTGCCGGCGAGGTGGACGGTCGCGCCCTCGCGTGCGAAGGCGCGCGCCACCGCGCCGCCGATCGATCCGCCGCCTCCGTAGATC
>VAYD01000256.1:3503-7213 GCA_005883905.1 Actinomycetota bacterium | reverse complement strand
TCGGGCGTCATCGAACCTTGGTAGACGCGGAAGAAGTTCACGCGGCCCGCGAACGCGTCGGCGCGCGTCTTGAACACGTACGCGAAGAGCTCCTTGTCCGCGGAGGGCTCGAGCGAGATCTCCGGCAGGTCGATCGTGCCGTGCTTCACCGTCGAGGGCAGGTCCTCGACGATCCCGTCGAGCAGCCGATTCGTCCCGAGGTTCTTGGTCGCGACGCCGCAGACGACCGGGAAGATGTCGCCGTGGTTGGTGCCGTCCTTGAGGGCCGTGACGATCTCCTCGTGCGAGATCTCCTCGCCCTCGAGGTAGCGCTCCATCAGCGCCTCGGAGACCTCGGCGACCTCGTCCATCAGCTTCTCGCGGTACTCCTCGGCCTGGGCCTGGAGCTCGTCGGGGATCGGGATCTCCTGGCACGCCCCGCGGTCGGCCGACGGGTACTCGTAGGCCTTCATGTCGATCAGGTCGATGACGCCGCGGACCTCGTGCTCGGCGCCGATCGGGATCTCGGTGGCGACCGCGTGCGGCCCGAACGCGCCCTTGAGCGCATCGAGCGTGCGGAAGAAGTCGGCGCGCTCGCGGTCGAGCATGTTCACGAACACCATGCGCGCGATGTCCAGCTCCTCGGCGCGCTGCCACAGCCGGATGGTCGAGGGCTCCACGCCCATCACGGCGTCGACGACGAAGATGGCGGACTCACAGACACGCAGCGCTCCGAGCGCATCGGCGACGAAGCTCGGTTCGCCAGGCGTGTCGAGAAGATTGATCTTGCGACCCTGCCACTCGAACGACGAGAGCGCGGCCGAGATCGACATCTGGCGCTGCTTCTCGTCGTCGTCGGCGTCGGAAACCGTCGTGCCGTCGATCACCGATCCCATCCGCTGGATGACGCCCGCCTCATAGAGCAGCGCCTCGTTGAGCGAGGTCTTCCCACTGCCGCGGTGGCCGACTAGAGCGACATTGCGGATCTTGTCCGCCTGGTGCATGCCTGTCTCCTCTCCTCGGGGATGGATTGGCGAGCGTATCGAACGCCACAAGATCTCCCGTCCGCGTGTCCGAACGTGGCTGCGGGGTCAGGTCTTTCTCTGCCACATGCGGCAATGAAAGACCTGACCCCTGTGGCGACCGCCAAGCGGACGCTGACGCCGAAGCTCAGTCCTCGGCGGTGAGCCGGGAGCGCAGGCGCAGGACAGCCTTCGTGTGGAGCTGGCTGATGCGCGACTCGGTGACGCCGAGGACCTCGCCGATCTCTCGGAGCGTCAGGTTCTCGTAGTAGTAGAGCGCGACGACGAGCTTCTCGCGCTCGGGCAGGCGCGCGATCGCGTCGGCGACGCGGTCCTTGAGGTCGGTGGCGTCCATGACCGCGGCGGGGTCCGGCGCGCCCGGATCCTGGATCGTGTCGAGCAGCGACACCTGGTCGCCGCTGGAGTCGCTGACGGTCCACAGCTCGTCGAGAGCTGCGACCGTCGAGTTGGAGATCTGCAGCAGCGCGTCGTGGAACTCTTCCACCGAGATCTTCAGCTCGGTCGACATCTCGTCGTCGGTCGGCGCGCGCTGGAGCTGATGCTCGAGCTTGGAGTTCGCGCGCTCGATCTCGCGGGCACGGGCGCGGACAGAGCGCGGGACCCAGTCCAGCGAGCGCAGCTCGTCGATGATCGCGCCCTTGATGCGGGTGATCGCGTAGGTCTCGAACTTGATCTCGCGCTCGAGCTCGAAGCGCTCGATCGCGCTGATCAGGCCGACGAGGCCGTAGGAGATGAGATCGGCCTCCTCGACGTGCGCCGGCAGCCCGGACGCCATGCGGCCCGCGACGTACTTGACCAGCGGCGAATAGGCGACGACGAGGCGTTCGCGCGCGGCCTGATCGCCGGAACCTTTGTACCGGCGCCACAGGTCCTTGAGCTCGATCGCCTTGACGTTGGTCTCCACTGCCCCTCTCTCCCTCAGCCGCTACGCACGGGGATGTGCCCGCTCATAGGCCTGTTTGAGCCTGGCTGACTCTACCCGAGTGTAGATCTGAGTCGTGGACACACTCGCATGGCCGAGCATCTCCTGGATGGCCCGCAGATCGGCCCCGCCGTCGAGCAGATGCGTCGCGAACGAGTGACGGAGGGCGTGCGGGTGGACGCCTCCCTGGACCGAGGCGTGCCGCGCCCACACGCGCAGGCGACGCCGTACATCCGATGTCGAGAGCCGTCGACCGGACTTCGACAGGAACAGCGCCTGCTCGCCGCGGCCATCCGAGAGCGCCGGGCGCGCGCGCTCCACGTAGCGCGCAAGCGCGCGCAGGGCCGGCTCGCCGGCCGGGACGATCCGGGTTTTCGAGCCCTTGCCTTCCACACGCACTTCCTCAGCCTCGTAGTCGACCGAGCCCGCGTTGAGCTGCACCAGCTCCTCGGCGCGAAGTCCGCATGCGTACGCCACCTCGAACATCGCGCGATCGCGCAGATCCAGCGGCGTGGCCGCGGGGATCCGGTCCAGCAGCGCCGTCACCTCCTCCGCCGTGAGCACGCGCGGCAGCTTGCGCGCGCGCCGCGGGGTCGGCATGAGCTCGACCGGGTTGTGCGCGATCCGGCCGTGCTCGCGCAGCGTCCGGAACAGCGAGCGCAGCGCGGCGAGCTTGCGCGCGACGCTCGTCGCCTCCAGCCGTCGCTCCCCAAGCAGCGCGGCGTAGCGGCGCAGGACCCGCAGGTCGACCGCCTCGGGCTCGAAGCCGGCCTGCGACGCCCACGCGGCGAAGTGCGTGGTGTCGAATGCGTACGCCTCGCGCGTGCGGGGCGCGGCGCCGCGGCGCTGCAGATCCTGCTCGTGCAGGGTCAGCGCGGCGCGCCAGCCAGGCGACACCGTATCCTCGGCCTGCGTGGGGCTGTTCTTCATCGACACGTCCTCAGGCACGGTCGCCACTCAGCACCAGCTCATCGACGCGGGGTTGACGGACGCCGACGGCAACCCGCCGCGCCCGTGGCATCGCATCCAGGGCAGCGGCGACGCATCGACGCTCTGGTACGCGGTCATGCGGCGTGCGGAGCGCGGGATCTTCATCGGCACGCTGGTCCTTCGACATTCCGACCACCACGCCTTCCTGCTGGAGCGCGGCTGGGAGGAGATCCCGGTGGACGCGATCGGTGTTTGAGGCCGTCACATATGACTTCTGGGAGACGATCGCCCGCGAGGCGCACGAGACGCTGCTGGAGCGCCGCACGCGCGCCTGGAGCGAGCTGCTGCGCGACAGCGAGGTCCCGCCCGAGATCGTGCGCCGCACGTTTGAGGAGACGTGGCGGATCCACTCCGAGCACTGGCGCGCCGGGCGCCAGTTCACGCCCGTGATGGCGGTCGAGCGCGCCGTCGAGGACCTCGGCGTCGCCGTCCCGGATGCCTTGCGCTCCGAGCTCGTCGAGGCCTTCGCCGACGCAGGCGCGACGGCCGACCTGATCATCAACGAAGGCCTCGAGGAGACGCTGTCGGAGCTGAAGCTCCGCGGCGTCCGCACCGGGATCATCTGCGACGTCGGCTTCACGACCGGCGAGCAGCTGCGCGAGTTCCTGGACCGCCGCGGCATCCTCACGCTGTTCGACGGCTGGGCGTTCTCCGACGAGGTCGGCGTCTACAAGCCCGATCCCGCGATCTTCGCCCGCGCGCTGTACTCGCTCGGCGACGTGCCGGCCGACCGCGCGCTGCACGTCGGCGACCTGCGCCGCACGGACGTGGCGGGC
>VAYD01000256.1:0-3374 GCA_005883905.1 Actinomycetota bacterium | reverse complement strand
GATGTAGATGGGCGCGCCCACCGGGACGCGCGGGTACAGGTCGATCACGTCGTCGATGCGCATGCGCACGCAGCCGTGCGACGCCGCGTGCCCGATCGTGCCGTACTCGGACGGATCGATCCCGTGGATGCCCGCCCCGTTGAAGATCCCGAGCCAGCGCGCCTTGAGCGGGTTCTCCGGCGTGCCCCCCGGCACTACCTTGCCGCGGTCCGCGGGGGCGACCCAGCTCGAGTTGGGCATCGTCCAGGCGGGGTTCACCGCCTTGTTCTGGATGTGGTAGACGCCCGCCGGCGTCTCGAGCCCGACCATGCCGACCGCGATGGGGTACGACTTGACCGGCTTGAGCTGCTTGAAGAGCTTCAGCTGGAAGTTCGCCCGGTCGACGATCAGCAGCGTGTTGTACTGCCGCTCCAGCTTGGCGGTCGTGAGCTTCGGCTGGATGTGGTGGGTGCGCGCGACGAACGTGCGCTTCGCCGTCGGGCTGACGATCGCGGCGTCGATCTCCCTGTGCAGGCTGCTCGCGTCCACGGCCAGGCCGTCGCGGCCGGCGACCTTGGTGAAGCTGCTGCCGTGGAAGTCCAGCTTGGCGTCGATCGCGTCGCGATCGACCGAGCTGCGGATCCGGTCGAGCAGCCGCACGACCGCCACCTTGGAGTAGGTCACCTCCGGCGTCAGGTTCTCGTCGACCTTCCCGCCGGTGAGGCCGCGGAACGTGCGCGTGAACATGTTGCCGTCGCGGCTGCGGGCGAGCGCGTCGTCGACCATCGCGCCGATGTCGGCGGCGGTCTTGGCCTCGCGCGGGCCGAGCGTCCAGGTCTTCGTCGCGTGGTGGACGACGATCGGCTCGTGCAGCGCGCCGAGGTAGCGCGCTTCGAGCTTGCGCTGCGCGGCGTCCTTGCTGAGCCCGCCGATGTTCACCCCACCGACCGTGATCCCCGGGGCGATCTTGTCGCGACGGCCGTGGTCGTACGCGTACACCGCGCCTGCGAGCACGCACATGACCGCAAGCGCGGCCGCAACGCCGATGAACTGCTTGGACCTCATGCCCCGGGCCAGCTTAGGGAATGCCGAGGCGGTTTCGCCAGCTATGCAGGCGATCTGGCGCGCGTGAGGAGCGAATCGACGGCGGCCAGGACTGACTCGCGCCCGGCGCGCCCGGCCTCGTAGCGCCGCAGCGCCTCGAGATCGGCGGGCTCGAACGTGCGCAGCAGCGCGATGACCTCCTCGGCCTCGAGCTCGTCGTACTCGATCCCGCCGACCGCCGCGGGCAGCCGCGGCTTCGCCGGCCGCGAGCGCTTCGCGGCGCTGCGGCCGCCGGGCACGACGTTCACCACCGGTTCGGCCGGGCGGTCCCGACGGACGACGCTCGGGCTGCGGCGCAGGAACTCCTCGACCTCGCGCTCGTAGCGGTAGCCGTCTCCGTTGCGCTTGCCGAGCAGCGGAGCGAGCCGCTGCTGCTCGCGCAGCTTCAGCACGGTCTCGCGCGTGGTGAACGCGTAGCGGTAGCCGGTGGCCTTCAGCTTGCGGTTGTCGATCGCCCGGCCGAAGCGCAGCTGCTGCAGCATCTCGGGCGGGATCCGCAGGCCCGCGCGGCTGAGCCCGAACGCCGCCAGGCCGGTCCCCCAGGGCGGCAGCAGCGGCGCCCACTGCTTGCCGAGCAGGTCCGTGACCTCGGTGAGCGCGAGGACGCCGTCGGCGGCGGCGTTGTAGACGCCGTCGAGCTCGTTGCGCACCGCGTGCTCGAGCACGCCGGCCATGTCGTCGGAGTGGATGAACTGGTAGCGCGGGTCGAACCCCAGGATCGTCGGGATCACCGGCAGCGCGAGGTAGCGCATGTGCGAGGTGTTGAGCTGCGGGCCGAGGCCGTTGCCGAAGCGCAGCACCGTCACCGTGATCTCGGGGTTCTTCTCCGCGAAGTCCTCGACCGCTGCCTCGGCCTCGACGATGTCGCGCTCGAGCGCGCTGCGCGCCGGATGCGGCCGCCGCATCTCCTCGGTGAAGTACGCAGGGTCGTCCTGCTCGCAGCCGTAGTAGTGCGCGCTGGACTTGACGACGACCTTCCTGACGCACGTGTCGGGGCCGCTGCAGGCGGCGAGCACGTTCAGCGTCCCGATCACGTTGTTCTCGTGCGCCAGGCGTGGCGACGTCACGACCGAGTCGACGACGAGGCGCGTGTCGACGACGGTGTCGATCTCGGCGCCCTGCACGATGCGGCGGATCAGCGAGTGGCTGTCGGCGACCTCGACCCATTCGGTGCGCTCGAGCTCGACCTTCGGCGGCCGGCGGTCGACGCCGATGACCGTCTCGATCTCCGGGTCGCGTTCGAGGATCTGGGCGAGGCGGCCGCCCCAGTAGGTCGACAGACCCGTGATGAGCACCCGTTTCGAGCTCACCCGAACCACACGCTGCTGCGCTTGCCGACCATGTCGAACAGCTCCTCCTGGATCGTCGCGCGCACGTCGTGGGCGACGGTCTGGACGAGCGCCTTGTCCTCCCACGGGGCTTCGCCCATGTCGTCGGTGCGCACCGGCGCCAGGAAGCGGATCTTGAACTTGGCCGGGAGGTAGCCGACCATCCCGAGCAGGCCGAAGTGCGGCCAGGTCGGGGTGATCGGGAAGTAGATGAGGCCCGTGAGGCGCTGCAGCGGCTTGATCTGCGCGAACGCCGGCATCGCCTCCTCGGCGCCGACGACCGCGATCGGCACGATCGGCGCGCGGCCGCGCATCGCGGCCTCGACGAAGCCGCCGCGGCCGAAGCGGCGCAGGCGGTAGCGGTCCTTGTAGAGCTTCTCGGTTCCCTTGCGGCCCTCCGGGAAGACGAGCACGAGCTGCCGCTCGTCATAGAGCAGGCGCTGCACGTTGGCCGGGTGCGCGGCGACGCCGCCGATCTTCGGCACCAGCATAAGTGCTCGACGGTCAGGTGCACGGGCCGCGGGCGCGGGTGCTCCTCCTTGACCGCCTTGACGATCATCGCCGCGTCGGGCGGCAGCGCGCCCGAGTGGTTGGACACCAGCAGCGCCGCCCCGGCGGCGGGGACGTTCTCGATCCCCTCGACCTCGCAGCGGAACCACAGGTGGTAGAGGAAGTCGACGACGGTGCGATCGATCAGGCCCTCGACGCGCTCCGATCGGCCCCAGTCGCTGACCTGGCGCTCCGGCTCGATCGCGGGCAGATAGTCGCGCAGATCCTCGTGCGGCACGAGCTCGCTGGAAGGCCCGCCCACCGGTGTGCGCACGTCCTCTGCCATGCGGCGAGTCTGTCAGGTCAGGCGACACGCCGGGCGCCCGAGAGCACCGGCTTGAGCTTGCGCGCGAGCTCCGGCCAGTCGCACGCGGCGATCACCGGCTCCTCCTCGCACGCGTCCTGGTTCCACGG
>VAYD01000255.1:5076-9527 GCA_005883905.1 Actinomycetota bacterium | reverse complement strand
GGCGGACGAGCGACAGCGCCTCGGCGCGCTTGGCATCGTCGACGTGGTTGAGCATCCCGACCTGGTCGTCGGGACCGAACCGCGAGGGCCACCATGGCTCATGCATCGATGCTCAGTGCGCCCACGACCCGAGGCGTTACGCGTAACGTCAGCGCGTTGTGACGGACGACGGCGCCATGACCGATCTCGACGTCTCCGTCGCTGCGCGGCCCGCGCGCGACGCCTCCGGGTCCCTGCCGATCGGCGAGTACGCGATGCTGAGCGACTGCAGCTCGGCCGCGCTCGTCGGCAGCGACGGCTCGATCGACTGGCTGTGCCTGCCGCGCTTCGACAGCCCGGCCCTGTTCTCGCGGCTGCTCGATCCCGACGCCGGCCACTTCTCGATCGCGCCGACCGCGCCGTACACCGTCACGCGTGCGTACGTGCCCGGCACGCTCGTCCTCGAGACGACCTTCACCACCGACGACGGCGTCGTCCGGTTGACGGATGCGCTCGCATTCCCCGAGGGCCAGCGCGGGCACGATCTCGGCAAGGACGCGCCGCACGAGCTGCTGCGCAGCGTTGCGGGCGTCGCCGGCGAGGTCGAGCTGCGGCTCGAGTTCGCGCCGCGGCCCGAGTACGGCCTCGTGCACCCGCTCTTCCGCATGACCGAGGACGGCGGGCGGACCTTTGGCGGCCCGAGCCCGGTCGTCGTGCGCGCCGGCGCGCCGGTCGCCGTCGAGGGCCCGACGATGACCGGGACGTTCACGGTCGCCGAGGGCCAGGAGCTCGGCTTCGCGATGCGCTGGGCGCCGCACGAGCTGTCGGACCCGACCGCGGCGAACCCGGGCGACGTGCGCGTCCGCATCGACGACGTGATCGCCGGGTGGCAGTCGTGGGAGGCCGAGCACGACATCTACGAGGGCCCGAACAAGGAGCTCGTGCGGTTCAGCGCACGCGTGCTGAAGGGCCTCAGCTACCGCCCGACCGGCGCGATCGTCGCCGCGGCGACGACTTCGCTGCCCGAGGACGTCGGCGGTGAGCGCAACTGGGACTACCGCTACGCGTGGATCCGCGACTCGTCGCTGACGATGGAGGCGCTCTATATCGGCGCCTGCTCGGACGAGGCAGTCGACTTCGCGTCGTTCATGACGAGCTCGGCCGGCGGCGGCCATGGCATCGACCACTCGCTGCAGATCATGTACGGCATCGGGGGCGAGCACGATCTCTCCGAGCGCGAGCTGCCGCACCTGCGCGGCTGGCGCGATTCGAAGCCGGTCCGCGTCGGCAACGGGGCGTGGAACCAGACGCAGCTCGACGTCTATGGCGAGCTGCTCAACGTGATCGCGCTCTACCGCGAGCAGCTCGGCGAGCTGCACCCGGAGATCCAGCACTTCGCCGCGCAGCTCGCCGATGCCGCGGCGGCCAACTGGATGCGCAACGACGCCGGCATGTGGGAGATGCGCGGCGATCCCCGCCACCACCTCTCCTCCAAGGTGCTGTGCTGGACCGCGCTGGACCGCGCGGTCCAGCTGGCACCACACCTCGGCGAGTACGGCAAGGCCGAGGAGTGGGCCGCCGAGCGCGACAAGATCCGCGAGGCCGTGGAGGAGCGCGGCTGGAGCGAGAAGCGCCAGGCCTACGCCCAGTCGTTCGACTCCGACGAGCTCGACGCGGCGCAGCTGCTGATGCCGCTCGTGGGCTTCCTGCCGGCGACCGACCCCCGCATGCGCTCGACGATCGACGCGATCGCCGACGAGCTGACCGAAGACGGGCTCGTGCTGCGCTACCGCAACGTCGAGGGCCTGAACGCCGACGGGTTGAACGGCGAGGAGGGGACGTTCGTCATCTGCTCCTTCTGGCTCGTCTCATGCCTGGCGCAGGCCGGCGAGGTCGACCGCGCGCAGGCGCTGTTCGACCAGCTCGTGGGCTACGCCAACGACGTCGGCCTGCTCGCCGAGGAGATCGACACGCGAGGCGGCGAGCTGCTCGGCAACGTGCCGCAGGCGTTCAGCCACATCGGGCTGATCATCGCGGCGTCGCACCTGGACAAGGCGCGGGTGGCTGACGCCTGAGATCACGCCAGGGGCTTCGCCCAGGTGACCGACGTCCCCTGCACCGCGAACCCGGCGCGCTTGTAGAGATCGAGCGCGCCGGTCGCGTTGGCGGTGTCGACCGTGAGCGTCGACCGCTCGTAGCCGGCGGCCCGGTAGGACCGAAGCGCCGTGGCGAGCAACAGGCCGCCGAGGCCGCGGCGGCGCCACCGTGGCCGCACGCCGAGCTGTCCCAGGAACGCCTCGCGCACGCCGGTGGCGGCCGCATCGGCCTCCCAGAAGTACGTCAGCAGGTACGCGGCGACCTCGTCGCCGTCGAGGACGAGCCAGCTGACGTCTGGCCGGAACGCGCGCATCCCGGTGTACCACCGCGACCAGCGCTGCTCGTCCGGCGGGGTGGCGCCCCAGTGGTCGGCGAACGCCTCGACGTGGGCCCTGCGGACCGCGTCGTCGCGATCCGCGAGGTACGTGGTCACGGTGAGCCCCGGCGGGGCCGGGGGGACGGCGGGGAGCGGGTCGGGGGTGGCGCGGGTCATCGTGTGCTGCCAGCGCGCGGCTTCGTACCCGGCGGCGCGGACCAGCGCCTGCTTGCTCGGGTTGCGCTCGTCCACCTCGACGCAGACCGCCCCCGGGACGTCGGGATGGCGCTCGCGGTGCAGGTGCGCGGCCCGCTCCTCGGCCCATGTCAACAATGCGCGGCCGGTCCCGCGTCCGCGGGCGGCCGGCACCACGGCGCCCTCGGCGTAGATGCGGTCGACAGAGTGCGGCGCGGGTGTCGCGGTCGAGGGCGACCGAATGGTCGTCCAGCTGGTCGCGGATGTCCTGCTCGGAGTAGTGCTCGCCGGTGTCATCGGCGGCCTCGACCAGGCCGTAGGCCCGGGCCAGGGCCGGCGCGTCGCCGGTCGTCAAGGCCCGCCAGGTCAGCGACGCGATTCCCATGCCGGCACGGTACGCGCGCTACGTGCCGGCGTGCCAGCCGGCGAAGCGCGCCTGCATCTCGGCGAGGACCTCGGGATCGATGTGGCGCTCGTGCAGCGCTCCGAGCTCGCCGACGATCGCCCGCATGCGGTCCATGTGGTCGTGGCACATCACGCACAGCTCGATGTGCTCTTCGAACCGCGCACGGTCCGCGGCGCTCAGCGCGCCCTCGAGGTAGTCGGTCACGAGTTCGACGAGCTCCTCGCAGGTCATCAAAGCTGCAGTTCGCCGGGTGAACCGCGCGTTACAGGGTGAATCGGCGTCACGGTCGCACGCTCTCGGCGCACGACAGGCGCATGAAACTCTCATACCCCCTCACCCAAGTGCTGGCCGTCGCCGGCGCTTTCGTCGTCGTCGCCACGTTCGCGTTCTCGTCGTCGACGTCGACGTCGATCGACTTCGCGATCTCGATCGGTGCAACGCTCACCGGCCTGGCGATCGCGCGCACGAACCTCGCGGTCGGCCTGGGCACGACGCTCGTCGGCGCCTGGAGCATCCTCGTGACCCTCGGCATCTTCTCGGGCTCCACGCAGCGCTGGCTGGACTTCGCCGCCGGCGTCGCGTTCGCCGCCGCCGGCCTCGTCGCCGGCGCGCTGATCGAGCGCTCGCAGCGTCGTGCCGCACCCGTCGTCGCGCCGGCCACGTCCAACGGCTACCGCGTCTACGAGCAGGACCGCGTCGCCGCCTGACACTGAGGGGGTCTCGCCTCGCGGCGAAGCCGCCCTGCACCTGAGTGTCACGCCCCCGTCAGGAGCTCGCTGTCCTCGTAGGACTCGAGCGCCTGGCGGAGGCGCGTGCGACCGCGGTGCAGCAGCACGCGCTGGTTCTCCGCCGAGACGTGGAGCAGGTCGCACACCTCATCGGAGCTCAGGCCCTCGACGTCGCGCAGCGTCACGACGATCTGCTGGCGCTCCGGCAGCTGCACGAGCGCCTCGCGCAGCCGGGCGCGGAACTCCAGCAGCGCCATCCGGTCCGACGGCGTCTCGAACGGTCGCGGCGGGGTGGCCCAGTGGCCGTCGGGCAGGAACCGGTCCGCGGTGTAGCCCTCGTCGGCGCCCTCGCTCGCCGGGGCGATCGACGAGAACGGCACGATCCGCCGCTCGCGCTTGCCGCGCGACATCGCGCGGTTGATCAGGATCCGGTAGATCCAGGTCTTCAGCGACGAGCCGCCGCGGAAGCCGTGGATGCCGTTCAGCACGCCGAGCCACGTTTCCTGGACGACCTCCTCGGCGACCGACCCGCACGCCACGTAGTTGCGCGCGACCCGCAGCATCGCGGCGTGATGGCGCGAGACGAGCTGCGTGAACGCCTGCTCGTCGCCGCCGCGCAGCGCGTCGAGCATCTGTTGCTCGGTCATCGCCGCGGCGGTCATGCCGTCACCGGGTTGACGCTGATGAGCTGGAGGCCGAGATCGCGCACGCGCAGCAGGTATCCGAACAG
>VAYD01000255.1:0-5066 GCA_005883905.1 Actinomycetota bacterium | reverse complement strand
CGCCTGATCGGAGACCGTGCCGCTGAGCTCGGTCTGGGACGCGGTGCAGCGGATCTGCAGGCCGTCGAACATCTCGGCGAGCGCGCCAGACAGGCGGCCCTTGACGACGATCCGGTAGTTCTGCATGAGGCGACCCTCTCGCCGGGCGGGGTGAACCGGCTACACCCCGCGCCCCGATTCACCCGGGTGAACTACAGGAACCCGAGCTCACGCGCGCGGCGCACGGCGTCCTCGCGGCCGCTCACGCCGAGCTTGGCGAAGATCCGCCGCGTGTGGCTCTTGACCGTGTTGAGCGACACGTAGAGGGCGTCGCCGATCTCGCGCTGGCTGAGCTCCGTCGGCAGCAGCCGCAGCACCGCGAGCTCGCGTTCGCTGAGCTCCTCCGGCGCGGCGACGAGGTTCGAGCGCGGCGCGCGGCGCGGCAGGCCGAGCGCGACGCTCGCCGCCAGCCGGCCGGGATCCGGCGCGGTGTCGACCAGCGAGCGCGCCTCGGTCCGCGCGGCATGGGCCCGCTCGCCCTCCCCTGCGGCGCGTGCGGCATCGGCCTGCGCCAGCAGCGCGGCCGCGAGCTCGATCACCGACGCTCCGCGCCGCGCGACTGCCACCGCACGCTCGAGCCGCTCGCCCGCGCGCTCGTAGCCGCCCTGCAGCAGCGCGAGCCGCCCGGCGGCGAGGTGGTGCGCGGTGGCGACGAAGTGCTCGTCGAGCCCCGGCTCGTCGGCCACCAGCGCGGCGCAGCGCTCGAGCTGCGCCTGGGCGCCGCGCAGGTCGCCCAGATCGAGCGCGAGCAGGGCGAGGTAGCCGCCGCTGTAGAGCGTCGCCAGGCCGTTGCCGTCCGCCGCGGCGGACGTCGCGGCCTCGCGCAGCGCCGCGTCCGCGGCGGCGAGATCGTCGCTCCAGTGCGCGGCGATGCCAGAAACGAGCAGCGCCACCGTGTGCCGGAACGCCGGAGCGCCGGGGTCCTCGCGCAGCGCCTGCTGGGCCTCGCGCTGCGCGGCGCCGACGTCGCCGAGCTTGAATCGGTGCAGAGCGCGGAGCACCGGGAGCCACTCGCCGGCGGGCGCGGCTTCGTCGGCGAGCAGCGGCTCGACCTCGTCCACGCGCCCGCGGTCCATCGAGGTCCACACGCGCGCGAGCCACAGCCGCGAGTCGGACGCGACCACGTCGGGTGGAAGCTGCGCGAGCCAGCGCGCCACCGTGATGTGGCGACCGCGGTTGAACGCGTCGCTCCAGTGCGTCGCGACCAGCTCGGCCGCCAGTGCGCTGTCGCCGGCGGCCACGGCGTGGTGGATCGCGTCCGGCGCGAGCCCCTCGCCCGCGAACCACGCCGCCGCGCGCGCGTGCAGCTCCGTCAGAAGATCGCCGAACATGTGGTGGTAGCGATACCAGCGGCGCGTGGAGTCCAGTGCGACGACGAAGAGGTTCTCGCGCTCGATCTCGGCGAGCGTCTCGGCCGGGTCGCCGTTGCCGGTCAGCGCCTCGCACAGCGGCGCGCACATTCGCTCGAGGATCGCCGTGCGCCGCAGGAACGCGCGCCGCTCCGGCGGCTGCGTCTGGAGCACCTCCTCGCCGAGGTAGTCGACCAGCTGACGGTCGTCGCCCGCGAACGACTCGATGAACGCCTCCGCCCCGGGGCGCCCGCGCAGCGACAGGCCGGCGAGCTGGAGCCCGGCGGCCCAACCCTCCGTTCGCAGCTGCAGGCGGGCGATCTGCTCGTCCGCCAGGCTCAGCCCGAGCGCGCCGTTCAGCAGTCCGGCGGCCTCGGTGTCGGTGAAGCGCAGGTCGGCGGCGCGCAGCTCGAGGAGCTGCCCGCGGGCGCGCATCCGCCCGAGCGGAAACGGCGGATCGGAGCGCGTCGTCATCGCGATCCGCAGCCCGGCCGGCAGATGCTCGAGCAGGTAGACCATCGCCTCGTGGATCTGCGGGTCGTCCGCGAGGTGGTAGTCGTCGATCGCCAGCACCAGCGGCTCGCCATCGCCTCCGGCGAGCGCGTCGATCAGCGGCGGCAGGACCGCCTCGCGCACGTCGGTGCCGGGCGCCTCGAGCGCCGCAAGCAGTTCGGCGCCGACCTCGGGCCGCACGCTGCGCAGCGCCTCGATGACGCCGGTCCAGAACTGCACCGGGTCGTTGTCGCCGGAGTCGAGCGACAGCCACGTGAACGCCTGGCTGTGGCTCGCCATCGCCCACTCGGCCATCAGCGTCGTCTTGCCGCAGCCTGGCGGCGCCGCCACGAGCACGAGCCGCGCCATGTCCTCGGCCTCGAGCAGGTCGATCAGCGGCTGGCGGCGCACGTGCCCGGGCCGCGCGGGCGGGATGTGCAGCTTCGTCGAGACGACCACACGCGGCCCGGTCATACCGCCGTCAGCCCTCCGTCGACCGGCCACAGCGCGCCGGTCACGTACGAGGCGTCCTCGGAAGCCAGGAACGCGACCGCGCCCGCGATCTCCTCTGGCTGTGCCGCGCGCCCGAGCGGCACCGAGGCCTCGACCGCCGCGCGCTGCTCCGGGTCGCCCATCCACCAGTGGTTCATCGCTGTCTCGGTGATGCCCGGCAGGACGCCGTTGACGCGGATGCCCTCGCCGGCGTAGTCGGCGGCAAGCACGCGCACGAGGCCGGCGACCCCGGCCTTCGACGCCGAGTAGGCGTCCAGTCCGCGCGCGATGCCGTAGAGCCCGGCCGGCGACGCGACGAACACGACGGCGCCGCCGCCGCCGGCCAGCAGCGCCGCGATCCCGTGCTTCGCCGTGAGGAACGCGCCCGTCAGGTTCACGTCGATCGTCCGCTGCCACGCGTCGCGGTCGAGCCGGTCGGCGCGGTCGTCGCGCCCTGTCAGCTGCACGGCGGCGTTCGGGACGATCAGGTCGAGCCCGCCGAACGCGCTGACCGCCTCGGCGACGGCGCCGCGGATCGCCGCCTCGTCGGACACGTCCGCGATCAGCGGCAGCTCGCCGGGGGCGCCGGCGCTCGTGTCGGCAGTCGCAACGCGCGCGCCTTCCGCAGCGAGCCGCTCAACGACCGCACGGCCGATGCCGCTCGCGCCGCCGGTCACGAACGCGTATGTGCCCTGGAGGCCCTTCACTCCCCGATTCTGCCGGAATAGGGTTGGCACAGCACGGATGGCGACGATCTCCATCACCTCCGCCGCGCGGCCCGCACGAAGCGGACTGCGCCGGCAACTGCACCTGTTCGGCACGGTCGCCGTATCGATCGGCGTCATGGCGCCCACGCTCGCGATGTCGGTCACGGGCGTCGAGCCGGCGCGGCTGCTCGGCCGCGCGGCGCCGCTCGCGTTCCTGTTCGCGGGGGTCGGCGTCGGGCTCGTGGCGTACGGGTTCGTGCGGCTGTCCGGCGAGTTCGCGCACGCGGGCTCGGTCTATGGCTTCGTCGGCCATGCATTCGGCCCGCGCGCGGGGTTCTTCTGCGGATGGGCGCTGCTCGGCACCTACCTCGTGTTCCCCGCCGTGTCGATGTCCGGGGTGGCCGTGTTCGGCGAGGCGTTCCTGAAGAGCACGGGGATCGCCTCGGACTTCCCGTGGTACCCGCTGGCGCTCTTCGGCTGGGCGGTGATCGGGCTCGCCGCCTCGCGCGAGGTGCGCAAGGCGATCAGCGCGCTCGTGGTGTTCGAGGTGGTCGCGTTCGCGCTGATCCTGGTGCTGATGGCCGCGATCGCCGTCTCGCTCATCGGCGGCGACGCGCCGCGCGGCCAGGACCTCAACACCGACATCGTCAAGCTGCCGCCTGGCACGAGCCTGTCGACGATCGGACTCGCCGCGGTGTTCGGCTTCCTGTCGTACGCCGGCTTCGAATCGGCGGGCTCGTTCGGCGAGGAGGCCCATCAGCCGCGGCGCACGGTTCCGTACTCGCTGTGGGCGGCGATCGCGTTCGGCGGCGTCTTCTACTTCGTCTGCATGAGCATCCAGACGCTCGGCTTCGGGACGGACGCGGCGGGCGTGAAGGCGTTCGCGTCCTCCGGGGCGCCGCTCGGCGATCTCGCGCACACGTACATGGGCCAGGGCATGGCCGACGCGCTGAACTTCGCGGCGGTCATCAGCTCGTTCGGCGCCGGGATGGGGTGTGCGGCGGTCGGCGCGCGCATGCTCTACGCGCTCGGCCGCGACCGCGTCCTGGCCGGCGACCTCGGGACGGTGCGCCGCTCGAACGGGACGCCCGGGATCGCGCTCGCGTTCGTGCTCGCCCTCGACCTCGCCGGGCTGACGATCTTCGCGATCGCCGGGACACCGCCGCTGAAGGTCTTCTTCTACCTCGCGACCTTCGGCACGCTGAACCTGCTGGTGATGTACATCGCGACGAACCTGGCCGCCGCGCGGTTCCTGACGCGCGGCCCGCGCCCGTGGGAGGTCGCGATCCCGCTGGTCGGCATCGCCGTCGCGGGCTACGTCCTGTACCACAACATCTACCCGGTCCCCGACCCGCCGTTCGACCTGTTCCCGTACCTCGTCGGCGCGTGGCTGGCTCTCGGCACGCTCGCGATCCTCTTTGTCCCGGGACTCCGCGATCGCGTGGCCCGCGGCCTGGCGGCCGCCGAGTCCGCCCAGACCTAGGCGACGTGGTTTCGTAGAGGTGCTTGGCGCGTAGCGTCCTGTTTTCACCATTGCTGTGACGTCGCCCCCGGCAGGTGAGACGGTCGGGCCGCAACGGTCTAGGGGGCGAAAAAGTGATGATAGGTGGGAAGCGGGCTCGCAGCCCGCCCGCCTGATGGGGCACGCGCACTCGCTGCGCTGAGGAAAAATCGAATCTTGCGCGTCATTGAGTCGGAGCGCAAGTGCTGCTGCACCCGCATATTGGCGGGTCGCATGCTCAACGGATTCTCCAAAATGGGGTCGCCAGCGGCTGCCCTTTTTGGAGAGGGGCACGGAAGGCCCGCCCGGCCACATCCCCTGCATCGCCGGGTTGGACCAGCAAGGAGTGAACATGTACAGGCACTTGACGCGCGTCCGAGTGGCGCTCGTCGTCGCGCTCGGGCTCGTCGCCGGCGCGATCGGGGCATCGACGGCTGATGCTCACACGACCACCGCGACGTTCAAGTACAGCGGTTCGAACTTCCA
>VAYD01000254.1 GCA_005883905.1 Actinomycetota bacterium | reverse complement strand
ACCGGATGCCCTCGACGCCGATCATCGCCCAGAAGGTAGCGGTCCTGTCGTCGGCTTTCCGAGGGCCAGTGCGATCTTCAACACGACCTTACTGCGACTCGGCCTCGCGTTTGAGGCCGTCGGCCGCGCCGCCGAGCAGGAAGGCTTTGACCTGGCCCTCAATCGGGCCGCGCAGCAGCATGCCGAGCATCCGCCCGGGCTCGACCTCGAGCGCGTAGGTCGCGCGGGTGCGCCCCTCGCCCAGGTCCTCGAGGTCCCACCAGCCGTGCAGCGCCTTGACGTCGCCCTTCTCCTGGACCCAGTCGAT
>VAYD01000253.1:8039-9763 GCA_005883905.1 Actinomycetota bacterium | reverse complement strand
GTCGGTGCCGCCGCCGGCGCCGTCGGAGAGCGTGACGACGGCGTGGTAGTTCTCGAACGGCAGCCCGGAGACCAGCTCGTAGCCGAGGCGCTCTCGGGGCACGATCTCGGTCACGCGCTCGACGTTCGTGATCGGAGCCTGGCGCAGGCGCCGCACGACGCCGACCCCCTGCGGATCGTCGCCGGGGGCGGGGGTCTGGACGGTGATCGAAGACCAGGTGCCCCAGTCCTGCCAGGTGTTGATGTCGCGCACGAGCGCCCAAACGGCGTCGCGGGAGGCGTTCGAGCGCGCCGAAGCTTCGATGACGTGGTGGCTCATGGCCGGATCACACCATGCAGGCGTCGTGCGCCGCATCGGCCACGCGGACGATCTGCCGCACGTTGCCGTGCAGGTCGAGGATCGTGAGCGTCCCGGCGCCGAGCGACGGCGTCAGCACGAAGCGCCCGGCGCGCTGGACGTTGTAGGAGCCGCGCGGGACGCGGACGCTGCGCAGGAGGCGGCCGTCGAGCGCGTGGACGCGGACGCTGCCGCCGTCGCCGCTGGCGACGTAGGCGCGGCCCGGGCCGAAGGTGACGTGCTGCGGCGCGTCGTCGGCCTGCAGCTCGGGGCCGCCGCCGATGGCGATCCGGCGCTCGCGCCCCGCCGTGACCCAGAGCCGCCCGTCGGGCGCCACGGCGACGTCGTGGGCGAGGAAGCGCGGTGTGGCGCGGCGCTCGACCGCGGGGCGGAGCGGATCGGAGACGTCGACGGCGACCAGCCGCGCGGCACTCGGCCCGAGCGCGACCCACAGCGTGCCCGCCTGGCGCGTCACGTGGCGAGCGAGGTCGCCGACGGGCACGCGGTGCACGACGCGGGCGCGGCGCAGGTCGATCGTCGCGACCTCGCCCGCGCCGGAGTCGGTGACGAACGCGTAGCGCCCCGCGAGCACCGTGTAGCGCGGCTCGCCGAAGCCGCCCAGGACGCGGCGCACATGGATGCGATCGCCGTCGCGTTCGATGATCGACACCTTGCCGAGCTGCGTGTGCGCGCAGACCGCGAGCCCCGTGCGCCCCTGGATCGACCGCGGCCCTTCGAGCGTGCGCAGCCGCTGCACGATCCGGCCGGAGCCGGGCGCCACCACGACGATGTGACTCTCGGTGTCGGCGGTCGCGAGCGCCAGCGGCGCCGCCGCCCCGCTCGCTGAGCCGCAGGCCCGCAGCGCCGGCAGCCCGAGCAGGCCCGCAGCGATGAACTCGCGCCGATTCACGCCCCCACTACGTCGCGGCGCCTCGCGGAGGTCCAGTGCCGGACTAGACCTAAGAGGGGTGTCGCGAGGCGGAGCGCTTCCTACGCTGCGCGAGTGTCCAGCCGCACGCTCGCGATCGCCGTTCTTCTCCTCGTCACTCTTCCGGCCGCTGCGCAGGCCAAGCTGCGCGCGCCGGGACTCTCACAGCCGCCGGCAGGGGCAACGGTCGAATCCGTCCCGACGTTCACCTGGGGAGCGGTCAAGAGCGCCGACCATTACGAGTTCCAGCTGTCGGCCGACGATCACTTCGCGTCGATCGTCCTGGGCACGGGGACGGGCCGCGGTGCGTTCAAGACGCGCAACCTCGCGGCGACGACCCTGAAGTCGGTCCCCGACGGCGACTACTACTGGCGCGTTCGCGCCGTCAGCCCGAGCGGAGCCGCCGGCAAGTGGTCGCCCGTGCGGCACCTCGTGAAGGCGTGGCGCACCCCGCCGATCC
>VAYD01000253.1:7160-8006 GCA_005883905.1 Actinomycetota bacterium | reverse complement strand
CGTGGCCTGCGCTGCCGCTGGTCCTTCGTTGGTCGGCGGTCCCACACGCCACCTCGTACGAGGTGGTCATCGCGACGGACGAGACGCTCTCGACGCCGGTGCTCGGAACGCCGACCCGGCCGTTCGAGACGCAGGGCACGTCCTACGCGCTCGATGACGCCCTGCCACCGGGCCAGTACTTCTGGGCGATCACCCCGATGGACGCGGAGGGCCACAAGGGCGTGCGCTCGGCGATCGGGCACTTCACCTGGACGTGGCCGACCGCCACCACGACGCGCGTCACCGACCTGAACCCGGATCCGCGCGTCTTCGATCCCCAGTTCTCCTGGGACCCGGTCCCGGGCGCGACGCGCTACGAGGTCGAGGTGAACGCTGCGCAGGGATTCCCGGCGAACTCGAAGTGGTGCTGTGACGACCCGACGATCGGCACGTCGCTCTCGCCGACGAACGTGCTCGCGAACAACACCTACTTCTGGCGGATGCGCGCGGTCGACGCCGACGGCAACTTCGGCGACTGGAACTACGGCCCGTCGTTCGAGAAGAACTTCGACAAGGTCACGCCGTCGATCGACAACCTGCGGATGATCGACGCGCATGGCAACACGATCCCGGCGGACCCCGGGGCCGGCAACCCGGCCGAGACCGACACGCCGATCATCGCCTGGGACCCGGTGCCTGGGGCGATGCAGTACGAGGTCCAGATCGGGAACTTCACCGGCACGTGGGATGCCGGCGGCTGCTCGTTCAACCTCCCCATGCAGACGACGATGACGTCGGTGCCGTATCTGACGGCGACCGCGCCCACGCCGTCCCTGCTGTCGCACATCGGGCCCGCGGCGTGGCCGA
>VAYD01000253.1:0-7127 GCA_005883905.1 Actinomycetota bacterium | reverse complement strand
CGTCATCAGCGCGTCGTTCACGCAGCTCAACGGCGCGAACCACCCGGCGTTCCAGTTCGACGATCCGCCGTCAGTCCCGCCGTCGCCGACGACCGGCGCGCTCCATGCCGACACGAACACCTACATCCTCCCGAGCCAGGGGAGCTTCAACACGCGCACGCCGCTCCTCACATGGAACCGCGTCGCAGACGCGGACGGCTACTACGTGGTCGTGGCGCGTGACGAGGACTTCAGCAAGATCGCCGACGTCGCGTACACCACAGTGCCGGCCTACGCGCCGCGCAACTACCCCGGGGCCTTCGACGACAACCCGATTCCGTACCTGGACGAGACGACGTCGTACTACTGGGTCGTGATCCCGTACAAGGGAACGCACAACCCGAAGCTGGACGACCTGCCCGAGACGCAGTACGCAGGCCAGGCCGGCCCGCCGCGGTTCGACAAGAACTCCACGCCGCCGACGCCGCTGTCCCCTGTGAGCGGCGCGACCGTCAGCACGCAGCTCGAGTTCCACTGGACGGGCGTTGAGGCGGCGCGCAACTACACGCTGCAGGTCTCGAGCGATCCGACGTTCAGCAACGTGCTGGACACGGTGGTCACCGACTCCACCGCGTACACGAGCTCGAAGACGTATCCCACCGACACGCAGCTGTACTGGCGCGTCCGCGCCAACGACGTCAACAAACGGCCGCTGCGCTGGTCCGAGGAGCTGCCCACGGTCGCGACGTTCAGGCGCGTGCTCCCGGCGCCGTCGCCGAGCCCGAACAACCCCCGCGGCGGCGGCGACATCCCGGTCCTCACGTGGAGCCCGGTCAACGGCGCCGTGTCGTACACGATGCACGTCGACCAGGCCGACGGCAGCACGAAGGACTTCACGCTCGCCTCGACCGCGTTCACGCCGGTTGCGTTCTACGGCACCGGCATCTGGCGCTGGAAGATCCGGGCGAACTTCCCGACGGACACGACCAGGGTCGTGAGCGGCGCGTTCACCAATCAGGTCGACTTCGTGCGCACGCTCGACGCTCCGTCGGGGGTCAAGGGCGAGAAGGCCGGCGGGCGGTTCGTCGTGAGCTGGGATCCGGACCGCGCCGCGAAGCTGTATCGGGTCGAGATCTCCAAGAGCGACGCGTTCGAGCAGACCGTCGAGTCCGCCAAGACGGAGAACCTGAGCTGGGCGCCGGCGATGATCAGCCACTCGTTCACCGACGGCGGGACCCTCTACTGGCGCGTCGCCGCGGTGGACTCGGGCAACAACACCGGCGCGTTCAAGACGGGCTCATTCGTGCTGCCCAAGGGCCTCAGCATCTCGGTCGCCGGCGCGCTGCGGCATGGCCGCCGCACGCCGGTCACGATCACGGTCCGCTCCCGGGGCGCGCGTCACGATCACCGGCGCCGGTGTGCGGACGCTCCGGCGCAGCACCAACCGGCGCGGGATCGTGCGGGTCTCGCTGCGCCCGGGCAAGGCCGGCAAGCTCACCGTGTCGGCGAAGCGCAAGGGCTTCCGCGACACGATCAGCGTCACGACCGTGCGCTGAGCGAGGCGGCCGGCTCGATAGGTTGCGCCTCATGAGCGAGGCGCCTCCGATCCTGTGGTCGCCGTCGCCCGAGCGGGTCGAGCGGGCGAACATGACGGCGTTCATGCGCGCGCACCGGCATGAGGACTATGAGTCGCTGCGCCGCTGGTCGGTGTCCGATCTCGAGGGGTTCTGGGCGGCGATCTGGGAGACCTACGGCGTCGCAGGCTCGTATGACGCGGTGCTTGGCTCGCGCGTGATGCCGGGCTCCGAGTGGTTTCCGGGCGCGCGGGTGTCCTACGCCGAGCATCTGTTTCGCGGAAAGCCCGACGAGCGCGTGGCGCTACGGGCGGCGTCGGAGCTGCGCGCAGTCGAAGAGTGGACGTGGGGGCGGCTGCGTGCCGAGACCGCGCGGATCCGCGCCGGGCTGGTGGCGCGGGGCGTCGGCGAGGGCGACCGGGTGTGCGCGTACCTGCCCAACATCCCCGAGACGATCGCGGCGTTCCTGGCGACGGCGTCGCTGGGGGCGGTCTGGTCCAGCGCGGCGCCGGAGTTCGGCGCGCGGTCGGTGGTCGATCGCTTTGCGCAGATCGAGCCCAAGGTGCTGCTGGCGATCGACGGCTACCGCTATGGCGGCAGGGACTTCGATCGCTCAGCGATCGTCGAGGAGATCGCGGCGGAGGTGGGCGCGCCGGTGGTGCGGCTCGGGTACCTCGACGGCTCCGGCTGGGAGGACGGGTTCCTGCAGGACGGTCCGCTGGAGTTCGCGCCGCTGGCGTTCGATCATCCGCTGTGGGTGCTGTACAGCTCGGGCACGACGGGACTGCCGAAGGCGATCGTGCACGGCCAGGGCGGGATCCTGCTCGAGCACCTCAAGAAGATGTGGCTGCACCTCGACTGCCACGAGGACGATCGCGTCTTCTGGTTCACGACGACCGGCTGGATGATGTGGAACTTCCTGGTCGGCGTGCTGCTGACCGATGCGTCGATCGTGCTCTACGACGGCAACCCCGCGGGCGAGGTGCTGTGGGACCTGGCGCAGGACACCGGGATGACGGTGTTCGGCACGAGCGCGGCGTTCATCGCGGCGTCGATGAAGGACGGCATCGAGCCGGCGCGGGGCCGCGACCTGAAGCTGCACGCGGTCGGCGTGACGGGCTCGCCGCTGTTGCCGGAGGGCTTTCAGTGGGTCTACGACGAGCTCGGATCGGACACATGGCTGTTCAGCACGAGCGGCGGCACCGACGTCTGCACCGCGTTCGTCGGCGGCGTGCCCGTGCTGCCGGTCTACAAGGGGGAGCTGCAGGCGCGCTGCCTGGGCGCGGCGATCGAGTCCTGGGACGAGGACGGCCGGCCGAATGTCAATGAGGTGGGCGAGCTGGTGATCACCGCGCCGATGCCCTCGATGCCGATCTTCTTCTGGGGCGACGAGGATGGCTCGAAGCTGCGCGAGGCGTACTTCGAGATGTTCCCTGGCGTCTGGCGCCACGGCGACTGGGTCGAGATCACCGATCGCGGCACGGCGATCATCTATGGGCGCAGCGACTCGACGATCAACCGCGGCGGCGTGCGGATGGGCACCAGCGAGATCTACCGCGCGGTGCTGTCGCTGGACGAGATCACCGACGCGCTCGTGGTCGACCTCGACGGGCACATGCCGCTGTTCGTCGTGCTCGCTCCCGGGGCGCAGCTCGACGAGGACCTCACGAAGCGGATCGCGGCGCGCATCCGCGACTACTGCTCGCCACGCCACGTTCCCAACGAGGTCCACGCGATCGCCGAGATCCCGCGCACACTGAGCGGCAAGATCCTCGAGGTGCCCGTCAAGAAGATCCTGATGGGCACGCCGCCCGAGCAGGCGGCGAGCCGCGAGTCGCTCGCGAATCCCGCCGCACTCGACGCCTTCGTCAAGATGGCGCACGATGGATCCTGACGCCGTCGAGCTGCGCGTCGCAGGCTGCCTCATGGAGAAGCAGCGCACGACGCCGGATGGGTATCCGCTGACGCTCAACGCGCTGCGGCTGGCGTGCAACCAGGCGACGAACCGCGATCCGGTCGTGGACTACGACGAGGAGGCGATCCGCGGGGCCGTCGCGCGGCTGCGCGGTCGCGGGTGGGTGCGCTTCGCCTCCGGGCAGGGATCGCGCGCGGCGAAGTACCGCCACCTCATGGACGAGGCGCTGCGCATCGACCGCGCCGAGCAGGCCGTCCTGACCGTGATGCTCCTGCGCGGCCCGCAGACCCCCGGCGAGCTCAAGGGGCGCACCGAGCGGCTGCACCCGTTCGCCTCGCTGGCCGAGGTCGAGGAAACGGTGCGGCGCCTGATCGAGCGCGGCTACGCCGAACGCGTGGCCCGCCGGCCGGGCCAGAAGGAGGACCGCTTCGGCCAGCTCTTGGGCGCCGATGACACTGAGGGGTCTGACCCCTCAGTGTCATTTGAGAATCAGGGGTCTGACCCCTCAGTCTCAAATGAGAATCAGGGGTCAGACCCCGGAGTCTCATCGCTCGAGGAGCGCGTGGCGCGGCTCGAGCGCGAGGTGGCTGAGCTGCGCACGCGCCTGTGACGGTGCTTGACGCGCGACCCCCGGGAGGTAGAGGGTGGCGTCATGCGCTGCATCCCGATGGTCGTGAGCATCATCGCGCTTTCCTGCGCCGCCTCGGCGTCCGCGGCCAACACTGCGACGTACAGCATCTCGCCGGTCACCGATGTCAGCGCGTCCTGCGCCGGGCAGAACGCGGAGGTCGAGGAGGCAGCCGACAGCAGGCTCGGCTACGTCTACGACGTGTGGATGGGGTGCCGGGGGATCGCGTTCGCCCGCTCGACCGACGGTGGCAAGACCTTCGCCACGCCGATATCGGTCCCCGGTTCGGTCGGGTCGAACCTCAACTCGTGGGACCCCGCGATCACGGTCGCGCCGAACGGGACGGTGTACGCGGCGTTCATGATCGCCAGGGGCGGCGAGTGGTACCCGGTCGTCGCCGCGTCGTTCGATCACGGCGCGACGTTCCCTCAGGTGACGTCGCTCGTTCCCCCGGACGCGAAGAACTGGGGCGACCGCGAGTTCGTCGCCGTCGGGCCGGACGGCACGGTCTACGTCACGTGGGACTACGGGCCCGAGCGCACCTCGGTCACGACCCTGTGCGCCACGAACGGCAGCTGCGCGTTCGCCACGGGCGATCTCAACGTGGTCATGCAGAAGTCGACGGACGGCGGCAGGACGTTCGGTCCGATGTCGTACATCAGCCCCGGGTTCCCGGCCAGCGGGGGTGACAGTGCACCGCTCGTCGTCGAGCCCAACGGCCGCATCGACGTCCTGTACCAGGGCTACCAGATCACCGATCCGGTGACGTTCACGATGAACCCGGCCTACAGCTACTACACCTCGTCCACCGACCACGGCGCGACCTGGAGCGCGCCGCTGCGAGTGGGTCCGGAGGCCGGGACCATGTCGCTCGCGGAGTGGTGGATCAACGGGGACATCAGCATGGACGCCGGCGGCAACCTCTATGCCGTGTGGGACACGCAGAGCGAGAACGACGACGTGGGCGTGCTGTCCTTCTCCACCGACCACGGCGCGAGTTGGTCGGCGCCCGTTCAGGTCCCGGCGGATCGGCTTGCGGTGCCGCACATCATGCAGGTCGCGGGCGGCGCATCCGGGACCGCCTACGTCTCGTGGCTCTCGAACAGCGACCCGCGCGGCTACGCCGAGTACCTACGGACGTTCTCGACGACGCACGGCTGGCTGTCTGCCCCGGTCCGCGTGTCGCAGGAGTTCGGCGACACCTCGGTCTGGCCGGGGGACACGACGGGCATCGCGACGCTCTCGCCCGGTCAGCTCGTCCTGAGCTGGGGCAGCGCGACGACGTCGAGCAAGGGCAAGTCGGACGTCTTCTCCGCGAGGGCCGCGGTCAACACGCACTAGGCCGCGTCCGACAGCGCCTGAAGCTCTCGCTGCATCGCGAGGTGCTCCAGCGCGCGCTCCTCGATCTGGCGCACGCGCTCGGGCGTGATGCCGAGCTCGCGGCCGATCCGTGAGAGCGGCTGCGGGTCCTGCTGGCCGTTGAGGCCGTAGCGCATCTTGATGATGGTCCGCTCGCGCTCGGGCAGCGACTCGATCGTGTCGCGCACGACCGACTCGCGCAGCGTGAGCTCGACCTCCTCCTCGGTGCTCGGGCCCTCGCTCGGGAGCAGGTCGCCGAACGCCGTCGACTCCTCCTCGCCGACGGGGCGATCGAGGCTCGTGACGACGCGCGAGGCGTCGCGCAGTGCCAGCACCTGCTCGAGGTCCAGGCCGGACGCCTCCGCGACCTCGTCGTCGGTTGGCGCACGGCCGAGGTCCGCGGTGAGCTTGCGCTGCGCCGCGGCCATCTTGCGCTCGCGCTGCGCGACGTGCGAAGGCAGCCGGATCGAGCGTCCGCGGTCGTCCAACGCCCGCTGGATCGCCTGGCGGATCCACAGCGTCGCGTACGTCGAGAAGCGGAAGCCCTTGCGCCAGTCGAACTTCTCCACGGCGCGGATCAGGCCGAGGATGCCCTCCTGGATGAGGTCGAGCAGCGCGAGATCGCCGATGCCCTGGTACTTGCGGGCGATCGAGACGACGAGGCGCAGGTTCGCGTTGACCATGCGCTCCTTCGCGTCGAGGTCGCCGCGCTCGATCGCCTGGGCGAGCTCGATCTCCTCGTCGGGCGTGAGCAGGCGGTGGCGCGCGACCTCGTTCATGAAGAGCTGCAGCGCGTCGGTGGTCTGGTGGGCGAGGTCGTGGACCGAGATCTGGACGGGACCCTCGGGCTGGCGGCCCTCGGAGCAGTCGATGACGGCGCCGCGCGCCTCGAGCATGCGGCACAGGTCGTGGATCTCGTCCTCGGGGACGTCGGCGGCGCGCGCGACCGCGTCGACCTCCGGGCAGGTGATCTCCTCGCCGAGGTCGGCGCGTTCGATCAGGGCAACGATTTCGGGGTGCTGGGAATCCATCGGATGTTCGTTCTCTTCTAGGGGGTGAGCCGCCGGGCGACGTGGTCTGCTAGCAGCCTACCCGGGCGTGTGAGCGCCAGATAAGGGCCGCTGTAGGCCAGAAGCCCCTCGGCGCGAAGCTGCTCCGCCTGCTGGCGGCCCGCTTCGTCGAGCTCGGCGGGGTCAAGCCCTCGCGCCAAGCGTACCCCGAGCATAACCCGCTCGAACCGCCTGGTTTCAGCGTCCAGGTCCTCGCTTCCGGCGGCGGGGGAGACGCCGTTGCGAACGCGCGTCGCCCAGGCGAGCGGCCGCTTGAGGTTCCACCACCGACGCCCGTCCAGATGCGAGTGCGCGCCCGGGCCCGCGCCCCACCAGTCGTAGCCGCGCCAGTAGCCGAGGTTGTGGCGGCACGGCTCGCCCCAGTTGGAGATCTCGTACCACGGCAGGCCGGCGGCGGCGAACAGGTCGTCGGCCAGCTCGTAGCGGCGTGCCAGCGCGTCGTCGTCGGGCGCGCGAACGTCGCCCGCACGCACGCGCGCGTGTAACCGCGTGCCCGGCTCGACCACGAGGGCATAGGCGCTCACGTGCTCGGGCTCGAGTGCAAGCGCCGCGCGCACGCTGGCCTCCCAGTCGGCGTCGGTCTCGCCGTGCGCGCCATAGAT
>VAYD01000252.1:3731-4192 GCA_005883905.1 Actinomycetota bacterium | reverse complement strand
CTGGCCGGTCTGTCGGCGGAGGCGGTGAGCGCGATCGTGTCCGCGCATGCGAGCACGCCGATCCCGCAGTGCGAGATCCACATCCACGACCTCGGCGGCGCCTTGGCCCGGGTGGGCGAGACGGCGACCGCGTTCGGCGACCGCAGCGCGCCCTACGCGCTGAACATCGTCTGTGGCTGGCAGGACCCGGCCGACGACGAGGCCAACATGGCGTGGATCCGTGACGTCGGGGCGCGCCTGGACGAGTTCTGCACGGGCGCCGTGTACTCGAACTTCATGGGCTCCGAAGGCGAGGAGCGCACGAAGGCCGCCTACGGCGACAAGCTGCCCAGGCTCCAGGCGCTCAAGCGCGCCTGGGACCCGGACAACGTGTTTCACCGCAACCAGAACGTCAAGCCGTAGCGGACTGCGGCCTGGCCCTCGGGTCGGGGGCATGCTCGCCCCCGATCCGCGGCAGCCAG
>VAYD01000252.1:0-3725 GCA_005883905.1 Actinomycetota bacterium | reverse complement strand
CTGGGCAGGTACCAGTTCCAGTCGCCCAGCAGCTTCATCGTGGCGGGCAGCAGCACCGCCCGCACGATCGTCGCGTCGATCAGGATCGCCGTGGCGAGCCCGACGCCCATCATCTTGAAGTCGATCGCGCTGAGGGTCGCGAAGATCGCGAACACCGCGACCATCACAGCCGCCGCGCTCGTCACGACGCCCGCGGTCGACTTGATGCCGTGCGCCACGGCGTCCTCGGTCTTCATGCCCCGGTCGAACGCCTCGCGGATCCGGCTGAGGATGAACACGTGGTAGTCCATGCTCAGGCCGAAGAGGACGACGAACAGGAACATCGGCAGCCACGCGGTGACGAAGCCCTGGGACTTGAAGCCCAGCAGCGACGCGCCGTGGCCCTTCTGGAAGACCTCGACCAGCACGCCATAGGCGGCGCCGACCGACAGCAGGTTCAGCACGATCGCCTTGATCGGGATCACGATCGAGCGGAACGTGACCAGCAGGAGCAGGAACGCGAGCGTCAGCACGAAGGCGAAGACGATCGGCGCACGGCTCTTCATCAGGTTGTTCCAGTCGCGTGAGCCGGCGGTGTAGCCGGTCACGAACGCGTCCGCGTCGCTGAGCTTGCCGACGGTCTGCGGCACGATCGTGTTGCGCAGATCGTCGATCGCCCGCTCCGACGCGGCGTTGTTGCCGCTGCCGTGGATCGGGATCGAGATGTCCGCGACCTGATGGTCGGGGCTGATGCTCGCCGAGATCGGCTCGCCCATGTGGCCGCTCGCCAAGGCGCGGGCCTTGAGCTGCTTGACCGCCGCCCGGACCTCGGGCGCGCGGACGTCCTTGGCATGCACCACGACGTTCGCCGGGATCTGGTTGCCGGGGAACGCGGCCTGCATGCGGTCGTAGACCTTCATCACCTCGAGCTTGCGCGGGAGGCTGTCGATGCCGCTGTTGGCCGTGTGCATGCCGAAGGCCGGGATCGCCAGGGCGACCAGGACCGCGCCGGACACGAGCGCGCTGACGAGCGGGCGCCGCAGGACGCGATCCAGCACCCAGCTCCAGGCGCGGCTCTCGCCACCGGCGCGACGGCCGATCAACGGCACCTTGGCCTTGTCGACCCGGTCGCCGAGCCACGCCAGCAGAGCCGGCACGACGGTGAGCGAGCCGATCATCGCCATCGCGACGACCAGGATCGCGCCGAGGCCGAGCCCCGTGAACGTCTTGTCGCCGGCGAAGAACAAGCCCGCCATGGCGATCATCACGGTGACGCCGGAGACCAGCACGGCGCGCCCGGAGGTCGCCGCGGCCGTGTGGACGGCTTCGAGCTCGGAGGCGCCGTTGCGCCGCTCTTCGCGCTCGCGCTTGAGGTAGAAGAGCGTGTAGTCGACGCCGACGGCCATCCCGATCAGCAGTACGACGGAGCTGACGGTCTGGTCGAGGTGGATGAGATGGCTGATCGGGCCGAGCAGACCGAGCGTGGCGAACACCGCGGTGAGCGCCAGCAGAATCGGGATGCCGACGGCCGCCAGCGTCCCGAACGCCAGGATGAGGATCAGGATGGTGATCGGGATCGAGAGCGTCTCCGCCTTCTTGAAGTCGTCGCCGAACGCCTTGTCGATCGCCTTGCTCGCGCTGGCGTCGCCGAACTCGCCGACGCGCAGCTGTGGATGCTGTGCCGAGACGCGGTTGACCGCTGCCTCGATCGGGTCGATCGCGTCCTTCGTCGCCTTGTCGTCGCCCTTGACCTCGAACTGGACGAGGACGGACTTTCCGTCCGGACTGATCTGGCCGCCGTTGCCCTTCGCGAACGGCGAGTCGACGTTCTTGACCGTGCTGAAGCCGGAGACCGCCTTTACGGTTCCCGCGACCGCGGCGCGCAGGTCGGCGTCGCGGTAGGTCTGGCCGTGGCGGCCCTGGATCAGGATGCTTTCGCTCGCTGAATCGGGGTAGTGGTCGCTGACGAGCGTGTCGCCGCGACCGGAGTCGCCGACGGTGCTGTCGTCGTTGGCAGGGGTCTGCATGCCCGCCGCGGAGCCGATGGCCACCGCGGCGATCACGAACGCGAGCCACCCGAAGATCGCCTTCTTTCGGTTGGCTGCGGACCAGCGCCCGGCACGGGCGGCAAACGTGTTCGATCGCATAGGCGCAGGGTGCTCCGGCCGCGGCCCTGCGGGAATGCGGCGGGCTGGTGTCCATGGGTGGGGGTATCCACACCTTCCGCGGTGTCCTTGCCGCGCGTTCGGGCGCTTGCGGGCTGTGCAGGAGCTCAGCTCTCGCCCTCGCTCGGCCGCGCCGCGCTGCCTGCATCGGCGAGGGAGAGGGTGAGCCCGCCCGCCGAGATTGTGGCCGGATTGTGGCCGCATAGCGACCAAGATCCGGCCCAGAACGCGGCCCGGACGACGAACCGAACGAAATCCCCGCCCAGCGTGGTTTTCGTTACACACGCGTCGATCCCACCCCGCCCTCGCCGACCAAACCACGTGCCGCGCACCGACAAACGTCCGAGCTGAGCGCGCCTCATCGCGCCATGCGGTCCAGCGCCGCCCCCATCGCCTTGGTGGCGTGGGCGGCGAAGAGGCGTTCGATGCCCGCCGAGTAGACGGGCCACATCCGCCTCAGCATCGCCTTGCCCTCGGGGGTGATGACGACGTAGGCGCCGCGGCGGTCCTCGGGGACCGGCTCGCGGCGAGCCAGGCCGGCGGTCTCGAGGCGGTCGACCAGGCGCACGATCGCCGTGCGGCTGAGGACCACGGCCTCGCCGAGCTCGCCCATGCGGCGGCGCCGGCCCTCGCCCGTGCGCAGCGCCCAGAGGGCGTCGTAGACGGTCAGGTCCGGGAGGTCGCGCGCGGCGAGGTCCGCGTTGATCTGGCGCGTGATGCGGTCGTGGGCATTGAGGAACGCCTTCCAGGTCGCGAGATCGGCGTCGGTGAGCGGCATGACCGTAATGTTAGTGCACGTGCACATACCTGTGTGCTACCGTGAAATGTGCACCTGCACATAACTTCTCATCTGGAGGTATCATCCATGACCCGCAAGATCACCCGCGACGAGATCATCGAACTGCTCGCCACCGGCGCGCCCGTCCAGTTCGTGGAGACGTTGCGCGCCGAGCACTTCGAGCAGGGCCACCTGCCCGGCGCCGTGCACATCCACTTCGAGGAGGTGGACGAACGCGCGCCCGAGCTGCTGGCCGACAAGGACGCGCTGATCGTCACCTACTGCTCGAACACCGCTTGCCAGAACTCGCGGATCGCCGCCGAGAAGCTCGCCAAGCTTGGCTATTCGAACGTGCGCCGCTACGAGGAAGGCAAGCAGGACTGGACCGATGCGGGCCTCGATCTCGAGGTCATGGCGCTGTAACGCTCCGGCGCTTTGCTTGACTGTGGGGGCGGATGGAGGCGGCCGCCCTCACCCACACCGATGAGCTCGTCGCGGAGCTGGAGGCTCAGCGCAAGCGCACGCTGGCGTTGATCGCGCACCTGTCCGGCGCCGATCTCGAGCGCGTGATCGACCCGATCATGAGCCCGCTGGTGTGGGACCTCGGGCACATCGCCGCCTACGAGGACCTGTGGCTCAACCACCGCTTCGCCGGCCGGCCGCTCCTGCATCCCGAGCTGGCGGCGTTCTACGACGCGTTCGAGACGCCGCGCAAGGTCCGCGGCAGCATCGAGATCCACGGCCGCGCCGCCGCGCTGCGGTACCTCGCCGACGTCCGCGAGCGCGTCCTCGACGCTGCCGCG
>VAYD01000251.1 GCA_005883905.1 Actinomycetota bacterium | reverse complement strand
CCGGCTCGACGCTCGTGATCGGACCGGACCTGGATCCCGAGGCGTTGGAGCTGGCGCGCGCGACGCCGGCGGCGCGCGTCGTGGTGGCGCGCGAGAGCGACGTGGTCACCGCCGCGCGCGGCGCCTTCCAGCGGCGCAACTTCGCGCTCGCCCGGGCCGCGGCGGACGCCCTGATCGGCGCGCTGGATGACGAAGCCGTCCGGGCCGCGGCTGCTTCGACGCTCGTGCCCGGCCGCTTCGAGGTCGTGGATCAGGATCCGGAGACCGTGATCGATGGTGCCCACAACCCGGCGGGTATGCGCGCGCTCGCCGAATCGCTGCCGGAGTGGCTGGACGGGCGCGACCTGGTCGTCGTACTCTCGATCCTGGACGACAAGGACGCCGCGGCGATGCTCCAGGCGCTCATCCCGCACACCGCGCACATCGTGTGCACGACCAACGCGAACCCGCGCGCGCTGCCTCCCGCGACGCTGCAATCGCTGGCGCGGCAGCTCGGCTTCGAGGACGTCAGCACCGAGCGCGACCCGCGCGCTGCGCTCGCCGCCGCGCGCCGGCGGAGCGGACCCGGGGGCGCGGTCCTGGCGACCGGATCGATCTACCTGATCGCGGATCTGCTGCGCCCGGCGGGGGCGCAGGGGGCGACGCTGTGAACGACCAGACGCCGTCGGTTCTGAGCATGATCGCGATCGTCGCGGTGATCGTCGCCGTGGTGATCTTGGTCTTCTTCGCGATCGGGTACCTGTTCGGCAGGCTCTTCCTCTAGCGCGAGGCCTCCGATCGAACCTCTAGCATCCGCCGCAATGCTCGCCGTCTTCGGCATCTCCAACGACGGTCTGAACACAGCCGTCCAGCTGCTGATCCTGTTCCTGGTCGTCATCTGGCTGGCGCTGATCTACTACACGTACGCCGACGCCCGGCGCCGGATCGCCGACCCGATGCTGATCGGGTGCGCCACCGCCGCCTCGCTGTTCCCGTTCGTGGGGACGATGGTCTACATGATCGTGCGCCCGCCGGAGTACCTGGAGGACGTGCGTGAGCGCGAGCTCGAGATGCAGGCCGCCCAGGCGCGCCTGCACGGCGAGGGCTATCTGCTGTGCCCGCACTGCGACCACGAGGTCGAGAAGGACTTCCTGCGCTGCCCGAGCTGCCTGCGCAAGCTCAAGGACGCGTGCGCCACCTGCTCGCGGCCACTGGATCCCGACTGGAAGATCTGCCCCTACTGCGAGGCCGAGATCCCCGGCAAGACGCCGATGCCGCGCCGCCGCAGGCGGCGCACCGAGGAGACGGCGGTCGGCGAGATCACGCCGTAGTTTCAAGCAGGTCGTTCCACTTTCGCGTCGCGGGCCGGTCGGCACTGAGGGAATTTGGCCAGGTGACCCGCACGTGGGCCCTTTGCCTCTCGGTATGCGAGAGCAGAAGGGCCCAGATCGCACGGCCGTGGGCTGTTTCCGCGGAAGCGCGCCGACGCAAAGCGTCCTTCTTGAGCCGCTATGGGGCCCGCGAACGACGTTCTCGGAGAAGGGTCGCTCGCCGCGTTGCTTGCCGGACGGCGTCATCGCGCCGCCATTCGTAGGATGGCCCGCCTATGGAACAGACCCTGATTCTGGTCAAGCCGGACGCGTTCGCGCGCGGCCTGACCGGCGAGATCATTGCCCGCTTCGAGCGCAAGGGGCTCAAGATCGTCGCCCTCAAGCACATGACGACTGCGCGCGATCTCGCGGAGACGCACTACGCGGAGCACCAGGAGCGGCCGTTCTTCGGCGAGCTCGTCGACTTCATCACGAGCGCGCCGCTCGTGGCGATGGTCCTCGAGGGCGAGGAGGCCGTGACGGCCGCCCGCCAGGTCATCGGCGCGACGAACCCGCTCGAGGCCACCACCGGCTCGATCCGCGGCGACTTCGCGATCGCCATCGGCCAGAACATGGTCCACGGCTCGGACGCGCCCGACTCGGCGACCCGCGAGATCGGCATCTGGTTCCCCGAGCTCTGATCGCACTCGCGAGCCAATCGCCGCAGCGCCGCGCCATCCTCGAGGCGCTGGGGGTGCCGTTCCGGATCGTCGACGTCGACGTCGAGGAGATCGAGGCCGGCGAGCCGCAGGAGGTGGCTCGCGACAACGCCGTGCGCAAGGCGACGGCAGGCGCGTCGGCCGCACAGTCGGGGGAGGTCGCGCTCGGGGTCGACACGCTCGTCGCGCTCGACGGGCGCATCTGGGGCAAGCCGGCCGACGAGGACGCCGCCGCCGAGAGCCTGAGGGCGCTCGGCGGGCGCACGCACGACGTGGTCAGCTGCGTCGCGCTCGTGCGCGACGGGAAGCCGGCGACGGCGATCGAGGTCACGCGGGTCACGTTTCACCCGCTCGACGCGGCGACGATCCGCTGGTACGTCGCCTCGGGCGAATGGCGCGGCCGTGCCGGCGGCTACGCGATCCAGGGACGCGGCGGAGCGCTCGTTTCGCGCGTCGAGGGCGACTATCTGAACGTGGTCGGGCTGCCCGTCGGGGCGCTCGCCGGCCTGTTCGGCGGATTTGCAGCGTTTCTTGCTGAGGGGAACTGAACGCAACAGTCGGTAGACTCCTGCTCGCGTCGGTCCGGTGACGGAGCTGTCACCGGGGCCGCGCTACTCCCGCATGGGCTTCTTCAGCTATCTCACCGGCTTCGGTGGCCGCGATATGGCGGTCGACCTCGGCACCGCCAACACCCTCGTGTACGTGCGTGGGCGCGGCATCGTGCTGAGCGAGCCGTCGGTGGTCGCGATCGATTCGCGCACGGGCGAGGTCCACGCCGTGGGCATCGAGGCCAAGCGCATGCTCGGCCGCACCCCGGGCACGATCCAGGCCATCCGGCCGCTGAAGGACGGCGTGATCGCCGACTTCGACGTGACCGAGGAGATGCTGCGCCACTTCATCCAGAAGGTGCACCAGAACCGGTGGGCGCATCCGCGCGTCGTCGTCTGTGTTCCCTCGGGCGTGACGGGCGTGGAGAAGCGCGCGGTCGAGGAGGCCTGCCTGAGCGCGGGCGCCCGCCAGGCCTACCTGATCGAGGAGCCGATGGCGGCCGCGATCGGCGCCGGCCTGCCGGTCGGCGAGCCGACGGGCTCGATGGTCGTCGACATCGGCGGCGGCACGAGCGAGGTCGCGGTGATCTCGCTCGGCGGCATCGTCGTGTCGCAGTCGATTCGCGTCGGCGGCGACGAGCTCGACGAGGCGATCATCAGCTACGCCAAGCGCGAGTACAAGCTGTTGATCGGCCAGCAGACGGCCGAGGAAGTGAAACTGGAGATCGGGTCCGCGTACCCGATGGAGGATGAGGTGCAGGCGGAGATCCGCGGGCGCGACATGGTCTCGGGACTGCCCAAGACCGTGGTGCTCACGTCCGAGGAGATCCGCCAGGCGCTCGAGGAGCCGCTGTCGCAGATCATCGACGCGGTGAAGGAGACGCTGGACCGGACCCCGCCGGAGCTGGCTTCGGACATCATGGACCGAGGCATCATGCTGGCCGGCGGAGGGTCCTTGCTGCAGGGGCTCGATGAGCGCCTGCGCGAGGAGACCCAGATGCCCTCGCACCTGGCGGAGTCGCCGCTGACCTGCGTCGCCGTAGGCTCAGGACGCTCGCTCGAGGAGTTCGAGGTCATCCACCGCACCAACAAATCCCGCAATAACCGCAGGCGCCGCTACTAGCGCGCCGGGCTAAAGCCTTGGAGACTGCAGTCACGTGTACGACAAGACCGTTCGCCGGCGGCGAGCAGTGCTTGCACTGCTTGTCGTCAGCTCCCTGATCCTCCTCACCGCCTACTTCGGCGAGTCGGCGGGCGGCGGGCTGCACTCCGTCCAGCGGGGCGTGCTCGAGGTCGTCTCGCCGATCCAGGAGGGCGCCAGCCGCGCCCTCAAGCCCTTCCGCGACTTCTTCGGCTGGGCCGGCGACACGATCAGCGCCAAGGGGAAGGTCAAGGACCTGACCAAGCAGCGCAACCAGCTCTACCGCCAGCTCGTCACCGAGCGCGGCGCGACGGCCGAGAACGCGCGCCTGCGCAACCTGATCCAGCTCGACGGCAACTACGGCGTGGCGGCGATGAAGCCGATCAGCGCGCGCGTCATCGCGCAGTCGCCGACGCTCTGGTACGCGACCGTCACGATCGACAAGGGGACGAGCGCCGGCATCCACGAGGACATGGCGGTGATCGCGGCCGACCAGGACAACGGCGGGCTGATCGGCAAGGTCACGAACGTCACGGGCGACGCCGCCCAGGTGACGCTGATCACCGACCACACGATCTCGGTCTCCGCGCGCGTCGTCGCCGACCCGCACAACAACAAGCCGCCGCGCAACCCCGCCCAGGCGCCGACCGGCGTCGTTCAGACCGAGGTCGGCAAGCCCAACGACCTCGTCCTGCAGTACACGACGCGCAACGACGACATCCGTCCCGGTGACTCCGTGGTCTCCTCGGGCATCTGCTCGTCGCGCCTGACCGGCGTCTACCCGCCCGACCTGCCGATCGGCACGGTCACCAGCGTGCAGGACGCGGGCACCGACGACCAGAAGGTCAACGTGCGCCCGCTGGTCAACGTGCGCCGGGTGCAGTTCGTCCAGGTCCTCACCAAGAAGCTCAACGGCAACAAGCCGACCGGATGCCTGCGCTGACGCCACAGCTCGCCCTGCGGCTGCTCGTGCTCGGCCTCGGGGTCGTGCTCGTGCAGGTCTCCGCCGTGTCGCAGATCACCATCGCCGGCACGAACGCGGACCTGACGCCGCTGGTGGTCGCGTTCGTCGGCCTGCTCTGCGGCTCGGTGCTCGGCGCCACGTTCGGGTTCGTCGCCGGGCTGTTCGTCGACATGGCGCTGCTGCAGACGCTCGGCCTGAGCTCGCTCGTCTACATCGCCTGCGGCTACGGCGCCGGGCGCCTGCGCGAGCTGCGCGACCCGCAGGCCGGCGTCACCCCGCTGGTGGTGGGCGCGCTCGCCACCGCCATCGCGACGGTCGGCTTCTCGGTCATGAACTTCCTGCTCGGCATCGACGCGCCCGTCAGCTTCCTGCTGCTGCGCCAGATCGTCACGACGATCCTGGTCAACTCGCTGATCGCGATGCCCCTCTTCGCGCTCGTGCGCCGCTGGCTGCTGCCCGCGCTGCCCGACGATCCGCGCCGCCGCCGGCGCCGCGCGTACACCACCGGCGGCCTGTCACCGCTCAGCCGCGCATGATCGACCCGGTCAGAGAGCGCGCTGCCCCGATCAGCCCGCAGATGGCGCTGCGCGTCGCCGCGCTCGGCGTCGGCGCGCTGATCATGTTCGCGATCGTCTTCTTCCGCCTCTGGTATCTCGAGGTGCTGTCGGGCGACAAGTACCGCGCGGAGGCCAACAACAACAAGGTCCGGCTCGTGCGCGAGCAGGCGCCGCGCGGCGCGATCGTCGATCGCGACGGGCGCACGCTCGTCGAGAACCGCCAGGCGACGGTGATCCAGCTGCGCCCGACGAGCCTGCCCGACGAGGAGCGCGCGTCGGCCAACCGCTGGGGCCAGGCGGTCGGGCTGCGCCTGCGGCGGCCGAAGGGTCACCGCGGGCCGCCGATCGCGCTGCCGCCGATCCCCTACAGCGCCGGGCACGACCTGCAGGGGCGCTTCACGGAGCTCGGCAAGGTGCTCGGCGTCAGCGTCCACCGGATCCAGCGCGACGTCATCCAGCAGCTCGCGATCACGCCGTACGCGCCGGTGACGATCAAGACCGACGTGGCGCGCCCGGTGCGCGACTACATCAAGGAGCGCCAGGAGAAGTTCCCCGGCGTCGACGTCAAGCGCGTGTTCCTGCGCAAGTACCCCTACCGCCAGCTCGCCGCCCAGATCGTCGGCAACATCGGGCAGGTCAGCCCGGCGGAGCTCAAGGGCGACAAGTACCGCCACGTGCCGCAGGGCACGGTCGTCGGCCAGGACGGCCTGGAGTACTCCTACGACCGCTACCTGCGCGGCCGCGACGGCCTGACCCGGATCGTCGTCGACGCCAACGGCAACCCGACGCGGACCGACATCCAGCGCCCGCAGGAGACGGGCCGCCAGGTACAGCTCTCGCTCGACCTCGGGGTGCAGCGCGCCGCGCAGGACGCGATGGCGCGGGCCGGCCACGGCCTGCCGGGCGCGTTCGTCGCGATGGACCCGACCAACGGCGAGGTGCTCGCGCTCGGCTCGTACCCGAGCTTCGACCCGTCGATCCTGTCGCGGCCGATCTCGCAGACGGCCTACGACCGCTTCTTCGGCGAGAGCGCCGGCTCGCCGGCCTACGACCGCGCGATCGCGGGCTACTACCCGACCGGTTCGACGTTCAAGCCGATCACGGCGATGGCCGCGCTGACGCACGGGATCATCACGCCGGACACGCCGATCAACGACTCGGGCTGCATCGG
>VAYD01000250.1:2948-9562 GCA_005883905.1 Actinomycetota bacterium | reverse complement strand
CCTCATGGAGCGCCACTCCGCCGACGAGCGCGCCGCCTTCGAGCTGCTGCGGGCCAAGGCGCGCGCGACGAATCGCTCGGTCCTCGACCTGGCGCAGGCGGTGCTCGACGGGCACTCGCTGCTGCCGAACACCAACGGCGACGAGCGCTAACGCAGTACGCGGCCGGTGAGCTCCGGCGGGTGCGAGCAGAGCTGCGCACGCGCCGGGCAGCCGCTGCACAGCCCGAGCGGCACCTCGGCGACCGGGAACTCGCCGCGCAGCAGACCGGCGGCGCCCGCACGCAGCTGCGCCTCGACGGCCGCCGCGTCGCGCGCCTCGTAGCGGGCGACGACCGGCTCGGCCGGGCGCTCCAGGTACAGGTGCACGACCTCGACGACGGGGGCGCCGGAGCGCAGCGCGGCGAGCGCGTAGATCCTGCGCTGCAGGCCGTAGTCGGCCTCGGTGAGCTGCTCGAGATCGACGCCACCGACAGGGTTCGTCTTGTAGTCGACGACGAGCGCGGTCCCGTCGGCCTCCTCTGCGAGCAGGTCGACGAAGCCGTTGAATGGCACGTCGTCGAGCAGGAACGTGAAGCCCTCCTCGCGGCGCACGCGCCGCGCCGTCAGCGCGCGTGCGAGCACCTCGCCCTCGATCGCCGCGCGGACGAGCTCCTGCAGGTCGGCGACGTCCTCGGGGCCGACCTCGGCCTCGGCCATCTGCGCGGCGAGCTCGACTGCGGCGGCGTCGGGGACGATTGGGTGATCGAGGTCGAGCTGCTCGAGCAGGAGGTGGGCGATCGTGCCGCGCACCAGGCGATCGAGGGCTTCAGGCGGCGCGGTCTCGGGGGCCTGTTCCGAGACGCGCGGCAGGCGCACGACGCGCTCGAGGTAGAAGCGGTACGGGCAGGCCGCGTAGCCCGACAGCGCCGAGTAGCTCAGCGAGCGCACCGCCGGCGGTGGCGGCGCAACCGGGAGCTCCGCGATCTCGGGCGCGGCGCCCGCGACGACCGCGGCCGTTGCACGCGGCGCCGGCACCGCTTCGCGCAGCACCGTGCCGAGGTCCGCGGCGCGTGACATCGTGACCGCCGCGTTGGGAGCGAAGCGCGGCCCGAGCCACGTGATCGGCGCGCCGCCGTTCCCGTTGGGCCACTTGTCGAGCTTCGTCGTCCCGCTGAGGATCAGGCGGTCGCGCGCGCGGGTGCAGGCGACGTAGAAGACCCGCTCGTCCTCGCGGCGATCGGCGTCCTTCTCGCGCTCGCCGAGCAGCGCGTACGCGAACGCGTCCTGGGATCCCGCGCCGAGCCGGCGCAGCTTGAGGCCGATCGCCCCGGGGCCGAGCCGGATGCCGTCGCTGCTGCCCGGCGCCTGCCGGCCGAGATCCGCGAGCACGACGACGCCGAACTCCAGGCCCTTGGCCGCGTGGATCGTCATCAGCCGCACGGCGTCGAGGCCTTCGAGCTCGACCGGCGCGTCGGGCTCGCGCGCCTCCGCTTCGAGCTCGGCCCGCGCGCGGTCGATGAAGCCGCGCGCGTCGCGGCCGGAGCGCGACTCGAACGCGGCGGCGAGGCGGATCAGCTTCGTGACATTCGCCATCCGCCGCCGCCCGCCGGGCAGCCGCAGCACGTGCTCGTCGTAGGCCGTGCGCTCGATCACGCGCTCGAGCAGCACGTCGAGCCCGAGCCGCGGCGCGACCGCCCGCTCGGCGGAGAACCAGCCGACGAACTCCGCGAGGCCCTCGTCCTGGAGCAGTGCGTCCCACAGCGACCCGCCGGCCGCCTTCGCGGCACGGCTCAGCAGCGCGAGCGTGTCCGAGCCGGCCCCCGCGATCGGCGATGCGAGCACCGCGAGCAGCGCCTCCTCGTCGCGCGGGTTCACGAGCGCCGCGAGGTAGCTCGTCAGGTCCAGCACCTGCTGGCGCGCCCAGAAGCCGCGCCCGCCGGAGGCCAGCGTGGCGAAGCCCTGGTCCTCGAGCGCGCGCTCGAACGTCTCCATATCGGTGCTCGCGCGCAGCAGGACGCAGACGTCGCCGGCCGCGCACTCGCTGCGCGACCAGGCGCGCCTCGGCGCAGCGGTCGGACTTGCCGGCCGGCAGCACGCCGAGGTCGACGTCGTCCCAGCCCTCGCTGTCGGTCAGCAACAGCTCCACGAGCGCCTCGCCGGTGTCGGGGTCGTCGCGGCCGGCGACGAGCGGGACGAAGCGCTCCATGTCGCCGAACGCCGCGTTGATCGCGTCGAGCACCGGCTTGCGCGTGCGGAAGTTCGTGGCGAGCTGCTCGGCCTGGCCGGCAGCGTCGAGCTCGTCGCCGAGCGCCGCGAACAGCTCGACCGACGCGTGGCGGAAGCGGTAGATCGACTGCTGTGCGTCGCCGACGTAGAAGGCGCGGTCGGCGCCGAGGAGGTCCAGCAGCTCGAGCTGCAGCGGGTTCGTGTCCTGGAACTCGTCGACCATGATCCGCGCGAAGCGCTCCGCGTAGCGCGCCCGGATCGCGTCGTCGCGGGTGAGCAGATCGCGCGCGAACAGCTCGAGGTCGTCGAAGTCGACCGCCGAGCGCCCGCGCTTGGCCTCCGCGTACCTCGCGGCGTAGCGCTCGAGCAGCTCGCCGAGCAGCCGCCAGACCGGCGCCGCCTCGCTGTCGACGACGCCCTGCACGTATGCGGCGTGGGCGCGGCGGTACTCGTCGCAGGCCGGGCCCTTGAGCGCTCCGGCGCCGCGGCCGACCTTGAACGCGTGGACGGCCCGGCCGCCCGGCAGCGCGTCGCGGCAGCGCTGCAGCGCGTCGACAGCCTCCTCGCTGGTCTTGTTGGCCGGCGTCCCGATCTCGGCCAGCGCCGCCCCGACCGCCATGGCGAGCTCGCCCCGTAGCGCCTCGAGGTCCGGCGCCGGTGGCCCCGGCGGCAGCCGCGGCACGACCTCGCCCTGGCTGCGCAGGCGGTCGTGCACCGCCCAGATCAGCTTGCGCAGGTTGTCGACGCCGTACGCCGCGGCCACGTCGAGCGCCTCGGCACGAGGCTCGCCGCCGTTGCCCATCCAGCCCGCGAGTGCGCGCTCGAACGCGTCGGTGCGCAGCGCGCGCGCATCGCCCTCGTCGAGGACCTCGAACGCCGGGTCGAGCCCCGCCGTCACAGCGTTGGCCTTCAGCACGCGCATGCAGAAGCCATGGATCGTCGAGACCCAGGCCGCCTCCGTCGCCTGCGCCAGGTCGCGGTGGCCGAGCTCCCCGAAGCGCGCGCGGACGCGCTCGCGCAGCTCGCCGGCGGCCTTGTCGGTGAAGGTGATCGCGAGGATCGCGGCCGGGTCGATGCCGTCGTCGATGCACGAGCGCACGAACCGCTCGGTCAGCACACGCGTCTTGCCCGAGCCGGCGTTGGCCGTCACGATCAGGCGCTCCTCGCGCCGGGCGATGGCGCTCGCCTGCTCGGCGGTGAACTCGTCGTTCACGACCGCGCGCATCGGCAGATCGAGGGATAGCTGCATCCGTCCCCCTTCCAGCCGCATGTCTCGGGGCGCGGCTCGAGCCGGCCCGCTCTGATCTCGCGCACCGCCTCCAGTGCGGCGGTCTCGATGTCGGCGAGCAGCGCCTCGACCTGCTCGCGCGACATCCGGTCGGGTCCGGGGACCTTGACGGTCTCGTCCACGCCCTCGAGCAGGAATCCGCGCGGGCGCAGCTCCTCCCCGCCGATCTGCTGGTACAGCCCGCCGACGACGTCCTGGCCGAGCAGCTGCTGGACCGCTCGGACATAGAGGCCCATCTGCAGCTTGCCCTTAGCGAGCCACCGCTCCGCGCCGTCGACGGCGCTGCGGCCCTTGTAGTCGCGCACGATCACGCCATCCGAGCTTCAGCTCGCCCCCGGCGAGCTCCGCCGCCGGCAGGCTGCCCTCGTCCCCCGAGCCGAAGTCCAGCTCGAGCTCGCGCGCCGCATAGACGCTGCCGCTGTTGGCCGCGTGCTCGAGGTGGCGGATCAGGTCGGCCTCGACGCGGCGCACCTCGGCGCGCAGGCGGTCGGGGTCGACGGAGATGCGGTGCTTGCCCTCGAGCTCGGCGAGCGCCGCGTGCAGCCGTGCGCGGGCGGCGGGCAGCTCCGCGGTGCCGAGGCGGCCCTCCGGCAGCCCGGCGTAGACGCGCTCGAGCGCCTCGTGCACGAACGTGCCGCGCACGAGCGGCTCGGGATCGGGCTCGAGCCCCTTGGGGTTCAGGTGGCGCTCGACGAACCAGCGGACCGGGCACGAGCGCCAGGTCTCGAGCGCCGACGCCGACCAGGTCTCGCGCTCGTTGAGCGTGCGCAGGACCTCCGCGTCGAGGAGGGGACCGAGCGGCTGCGCCTCGTGCGTGCTGTCGCCCACGGCGGCCGCCGCGGCGCGGCGCGCCTCGCGCGCCGTCGGCGCCTGCGCTCCCTCCCACCCCGCGGAGCCCAGACCGCGGCGGGTGCGGCGGTCGAACAGCTCGGGGGCGAACAGCTCGGCCACGTCATCGACGAAGAACGACCGCACCGCGGGCCTCCCGTCGTCGTCGCCGGTGTGCCAGCTGAGCGCCAGCAGGTCCGTCGGGCGCGACGCCGCGGCGTAGAAGAACAGCCGCTCGGTCGCGAGCGTGTCCTCGTGGTGGCGCAGCCGCAGCCCCGTGGCGGTGTTGATCTCGCGGCGGTCCTCTTCGCGCGGGAACACGCCCTCGTCGAGCCCGCAGATGAACAGCGCCCGCACGCGCCGCGCGCGCAGGTCCTGCGGCCGTGCGACCTGCACGCGGCCGGGCCCCGGGTCCTCGCCGACGAACAGCTCGAGCTCGCTCAGCGTGCGCAGCAGGTCCTCACCGGTCCCCGCCAGCGCCGCGTCGGCCTGGACGAGCCGGCCGAGCTCGTCGAGCGACTGGCGCGCCATCGCGGCCACACGACCGTCGAGCCGCTCCCCGCCGGTGAACACCGGCGCCTCGCGGGAGAACGGGGCGGCGAAGAGCCGCGAGGCCTCGCGCGCGAGCCGCCGGCAGAGCGCCGCGGCGCCGCGCTGCGCGTCGGCGCGCACCTCGTCGATCGCGTCGAGCGGGAACGTCGGGTGAAGCTCCTCCCACAGCGCGCGCGCCGCCGCCGCGCTGCGCGCGCCCTCCTTGCGCGCCCGCTGCTCGAGGTCGTCGGCGAGCCCCGGCACCTTCAGGAAGCCGGGCGTGCGCAGCCAGGTGAGCAGGTCGTCGGCGGTCGCGTCGTCCTGCGCGCAGCGCGCCAGCGCGATCAGCCCGCGCCCGAGCGCGGTGTGGCCCAGCGGGACGCGCCGCGCCATCGCGTACGGGATCCCGTAGGCGCCCAGTACCTGCTCGGTCAGGGCGGCTGCGTCCTGCACGTCGCGCCACACGATCGCGATGTCCTCGGGGGCGTAGCTCTCGTGGCGGATCAGCCGCGCCACGTGCGCCGCCACCTGCTCGACCTCGGCGCGCTCGCCGCCCGCTTCGAGCATCACGATCGCCCCGCCGGCGTCGGGGCGGTCGACGGCCTGCGCCTCGAACAGGTTGCGCTCGAGGTGGTGCAGCGCGGGATGCGCGTAGTGGTCGGGGCGTCCTTCGAGCTCGACGACCTCGTCGGCGAGCGGCAGGAGGTCGTTGTGGGCCTGCGCGCGAGCGGCAAACGCGACGCGCCCCGGCTCGAACGTCAGCGCGAGCGTTACCGGGGCGTGGCGCGCGAGCGTCTCGACCGCGTCGAGCTGCAGCGGCGTGAGGTCGTCGAAGCCGTAGAAGAGCACCGGCGTGTCGCCCCAGCGGTGCGCCTGGAGCCGCATCGCGTCGAGCGCGGCCGCCGTGTGGAGCTCCTCGTCGCGACGGCCGAGGCGGTCGAGCGCCTCGCGATAGGCGAACACGAGCGCCGAGAGCTCGCCCGCGAACGCACCACGGGCCTCGCTGCCGGCGGACCAGGTGCGCAGCGCCTGCGCGAGGCGCGGCGGGTCGACGCGCTGCTGCTCGAGCTCGCCGATGAGCCGCAGGAGCGCCTGCGCGAAGCCCGGGGTCTGCGCCGCGGGGCCGAGCCGCGCCAGCCGCGTCGCCGCGACCGCGGCGATCGCCACGCGCTCGCGCGCCAGCGCCCCGACGGGGCGCCCCGGCATTCCGGCGCGGCGCGCGATCTCGGCGATCAGGAAGCGGAACCGCTCGACGCGGACGCCGAAGACTGCGCCGCTGTCTGCCAGCTCGCGGCGGTAGTGCTCGACGTCCGCGAAGCGCGGGACGACCAGGATCGGCTCGGCGCCGCGCGCGAGGGCCTCGCGGTAGGCGTCGAGCACGACCCCGGCTTTCTCTGCGTTCGCCGGGCCGGTGACGAGGGTGAGTGGCACGCTCCCTTGAGGGTCGCACCTGGGCCCGACGGTCTGACTACACCTCGCGCGCTCTTTGCGGGAGACGGAAGACCGCGAGGGTCGCGAGCGCCAGCGGCACGAGCGTCAGCAGCGTCGTGTTCGTCATCGCGCTCACCGACGTGTGGCCGTGGTCGACGTAGGCGAAGAAGACCGTCGCGAGGACGGCGATCCCGAGCGCTCCGCCGAACTGCTGGATCGCGTTCAGCACGCCCGACGCCGAGCCGACCTCGTCGCCGCCGACGCCGGCGAGGATGAAGTCGAACAGCGGCGGCAACGCGATGCCCATGCCCATGCCCGCGAGCAGCTCGCC
>VAYD01000250.1:0-2901 GCA_005883905.1 Actinomycetota bacterium | reverse complement strand
CATCACGGTGAAGCCGATCTGCATCGACACGCGGCCGAAGCGCTGCGCCAGCGGGTAGGACGCCCCCGCCGTGAGCGCGATCCCGAACGCGAACGGCGCCAGCGTCAGGCCCGTGCGCAGCGGGGTGAAGCCCTCGCCCAGCTGGCAGAACAGCGACAGCACGAGGTTGATCCCGATCATCGCCATGAAGAAACACACCGCGACGACCAGGCCGCCGGTGAACGCCCGGTTGCGCAGCAGGCTCGGCGTGATCAGCGCCCGCGTCCGGTGGCGGCGCTCGTACGCGGCGAACGCGGCGAACCCGGCGACGCCGGCCGCCAGCAGCGCGAAGCACCACGCAGGCCAGCCGAGCTCACGGCCCTGGACGAGCGGGTAGATCAGCGCGAACGACGCTCCCGTGACGAGCAGGACGCCGCCCAGGTCCAGCCGCGTGCCGGCCGTGCCGCCGGTGCGCGGCATCACGCGCAGGGCCCCGACGAGGCCGGCGATGCCCAGCGGCAGGTTGACCAGGAAGATCGCGCGCCAGCCGGTGCCGAGCAGGTCGGCGTCGACGAGCGCGCCGCCCAGGATCGGGGCGGCGACCGCCGACAGCCCCATCACCGGCCCGAAGAGCGCGAAGGCCTTCGTGATCTCATGCTCGTCGAAGACCTCCTTGATCATCCCGAAGCCCTGCGGGATCAGGACGGCGCCGAACGCGCCCTGGACCGCGCGCGTGGCGATCAGCATGCCGGGCGAGACCGCGACGGCGCACAGTGCGGATGCGGCGGTGAAGCCGACGATCCCGATCATGAACAGGCGCCGGCGGCCGATCAGGTCGCCGAGGCGGGCGCCGGTGATCAGCAGGACCGCGAAGGTCAGCGTGTAGGCGGCGACGAGCCACTGCATCGTCGCGTCGCTGCCGCCGATCTCTGCGCGGATCGAGGGCGCCGCGACGTTGACGATCGTGCCGTCGACGAGGTCCATCACCTCGGCCACGAGGACGATCGCCAGCACGGCCCAGCGGGTTGACAAAGACTTGGTGGTGGTCACGGCGGCTCCCATTGGATCGAACGTTGTTCGTTACGAACACTGTACGTAGCGAACGACGTTCGTGTCAAGCGATAGACTGCGCGCATGTCGCCGAGCACGCGTGACCGGCCCGCGAAGTCGCCCCTCAGCCGCGATGCGGTGATCACGGCCGGCCTGAAGGTCCTGCGCGAGGAGGGCATCGAGGGCGTGACCATGCGCCGCGTCGCGTCCGAGCTCGACACCGGCGCCGCCTCCCTCTACGTCTACGTCTCCAACCGCCAGGACCTGCTCAACCAGATGTTCGACGCGGTCACCGCCGAGGTCGACCTCGGCGACGAGCCGGATCCGCAGCGCTGGCGCGAGCAGCTCGTCGCGGTGCTGACCTCAGCGCGCGACGCGATGGACCGCTACCCCGGCATCGCCCGCGTGCCGCTCGCGAACGTGCCGACCGGGCCGAACGCGAGCCGGGCGGCGGACCGGATGCTGGGCCTGCTGCGCGCGGGCGGCGTCGACGACCGCAGCGCTGCGTGGTTCCTCGACGTCGTCTCGCTCTACCTGAACGCCGCGTCGTTCGAGACGAGCATCTACGTCGAGCAGGGGCGCGAGCACGACGAGGTCGACGAGCAGATCCGTGAGGGGTTCGAGCAGCTCGACCTCGACGAGTTGCCCAACATCAGGTCGATGATGCCGCTGCTCCTGTCCGGCGACGGCGACGAGCGCTTCGCCTTCGGGCTGCAGCTGATGATCGACGGGCTGCTGAACACCGAGCCGCCGAAGATCTAGGCGGCCGTCTCGGCAGCCTCCGCGCCGGGCTCAGAGCCGGCCTGGGCCGCCGCCTCCTCCTCGGGCGGCTTCGCGCCCTCCTTGGCCCACGGCTCGTCGAACTCCACCCGCCAGCGCCCCTCGTCGTTCTGCATCAGCGCGAGCTTCGCGCGGAACGAGCGGCCGCTGCGGCCCTTGAAGCCCGTGACCTGCTTGGCGGTGCGGCCGGTGGTGATCAGCTCCTTGGCAACGGCCGCCGGCAGCTGCTTGCCCGCCTTTGCCTTCCAGATGACGAAGCCGCAGCCGGGATCCTCGCGCGACCAGCACGAGTAGCCCTTGCGGTTCTCGACGATGTCGTTGCCGCAGACCGGGCACGGGCCGAGGTTCGCGCGCGGGATGCGAACGTCCTTGAGCTTCGCGTCGAGTTCGCCGACCGTCGCGCCCGCGAACTTCGCGATGTCCTCCATGAACTTCTTGCGCGTCTCGGTGCCATCCTCGATCTGCGCGAGGCGGTGCTCCCATTCGCCGGTCAGCTCGGGCGACGTCAGCTTGTGGTCGCCGAGCAGCCGGATCACGTTCATGCCCTTCTCTGTGGGCACGAGCGCGCGGCCGTCGCGCTCGACATAGGCGACATCGATCAGGCGCTCGATGATCGCGGCGCGCGTCGCCGGCGTGCCGATGCCGGACTCCTTCATCGCCTCGCGCAGCTCGTCGTCGTCGACGAGCTTGCCGGCGGTCTCCATCGCGCCCAGCAGCGACGCGTCGGTGTAGCGCCGCGGCGGCTTGGTCTCCTTCTCCTCCGAGCCGACCTCGCGCGTGTCGACCTGCTCGCCCTTCTCGAGCTTCGGCAGCTGCTGGTCGCGGCCCTCGTCCTCCTCGGATGCGGTCCGTTCGTCCTCGGTCACCTCGCCGTAGACGCCGCGCCAGCCGGGGACGAGCAGCACCTTGCCGCGCGTGCGGAAGACGTGTGTCTCCACCGTCGTCTCGACGCGCGTGTTCTCGAACTCGGCCTCGGGATGGAAGACCGCGAGGAAGCGGCGGGCGACCATGTCGTAGACCTTGCGGTCGTCCTCGCTCATCTTCGCGATCGGGTGCTCGGACTTGGTCGGGATGATCGCGTGGTGGTCGCCG
>VAYD01000249.1 GCA_005883905.1 Actinomycetota bacterium | reverse complement strand
CGTCACCTGCCGGTACATCGGCGCCCACACGCGGCAGTCCTGCCGGAACCGCGACGCCTGGTAGGTCGCGATCGCCTTGATCTCCGGGTCCTTCGCGAGCGTCGCGTTCTCCGTCTGCTGATCGCTGACCGTCGGGTAGACGTAGAAGCAGTCGACCTTCGGCTTGCGCGCCGCCTTCACGGTCTGCGTGCTGCGCGTGCCGTCGGTCTTGACGACGGTCGCCGTCAGCCCGTAGTCACACGGATCGGCGGCCTGCTGCGGGCTGCAGAGCCAGACGGTCTTGGCGGACGCCGATCCGGCGCCGGCGAGGACGGCGACCACAGCGAGGGAAAGAAGCGAAGCGGGACAGAGGCGGGACATAGCGCGCAACCCTAGTCACCCTCCGGCTCCAGCGTGCTCGCTTTCCCGCGGAGGGAGGAGTAGCGTCGAATATCGCCAGCCCACGCCGAGCAGACAGCGGGGCGTAGCAAGGTGGGGTCCGATCGTCATCTGAGAGTCGTTCCGGAGGAGCACGGGGCCTTCGAAGCGCTGCGCCATGCGCTGCGCGCCGCGATCACCGCGCCGGATCTCGCAAGCGCGCTGGACGCGATCGCGAGCTGCCTGGTCGACGCCGTCGGCGCGCACACGGCGGTAGTAGTGGCAGCCGACGACGGCGGCGCCCACGCGGAGGCCGCCGCCGGCCCGATGCCGGCCGCCGAGGCGCTGCACCTTGCCGTCCACTCCGAGGAGGGCAGCGAGGAGGACGTCGTCATCCGCTACATCGGGCTCTCGGCGAGCTTCGGCTTCGGCGCGCCGCAGGGCGCGGTGCTCGTCGTGCTGCCGACCGCCACGGCGGAGCGCGACGGCGCGCGCATCGCCGAGATCGTCCAGGCGTTCGCGGAGCTCGCCGAGCTGTGCGTGATCCAGGCGCAGCGGCTGCACCAGGCCGAGCGCCACTCCGACGACGACGCGCTCACCAGCTGCCTGACGCGGCGCGCGATCGAGCGCTCGCTCGCGGCCGAGCTGGCGCGCAGCAGCCGGACGCGGGCGCCGTTCTCGATCGCGTTCCTGGACATCGACGACTTCAAGCGCGTCAACGACGAGCAGGGGCACATCCGCGGCGACGCGGTGCTCAGCGCCGTCGGCGCCGCGCTGAAGGACGCGTCGCGCGCCACCGACTTCGTCGGCCGTTACGGCGGCGACGAGTTCCTGGTCGTGATGCCCGCCACCGCCGCCGGATCCGCCATCGCGGCCTGCGACCGGCTCGCAGGCGGCGTCGCCGGCGCCCTGCGGCAGGCGGACCTGCCGGTGCTGCGCCTGTCCTACGGCATCGCCACCTGGGCTCCCGGCGACGCTGCGACCAAGCTGATCGAGCGAGCCGACCGCGCGATGTTCGACGCCAAGCGCTCGCGGCGCGCCTGAGGTCAGTCCTCGCGCGGCGCGGGCCGGAAGACGATCCGCTTGAGCTCCTCGATCGCGGCGCCGCCGAGGCGCATCGCGGTCTGGAAGCCCTCGGCGCCCAGGTCGCCCGCGTCGAGCGCCGTGCGCAGCTCGTTGAGCGGCGCGGCGTCCTCCTCGCCGACGTGCTCCTTGGAGGTCTCCAGCAGGATGATGTGCCGCGGGCGGCGCAGCCCGTGCGCGAGGCGCACCCAGCGCTCCCGCTCCCCGGCGCTCAATCCCTCGGCGCCGATGACGACCGACTCCCCCGCCTCCAGGCGCTTGGCGACCGCCGCCTGCTGGAGTTCCCCGGCGCGCACGTCGAGATCCTCCGCCGGCACGCGGCCCTCGATCAGGCCGCGGATCTTGCCCAGCGTGAATACCACGCCCTTCTCTTCGGTGACGCGCTCGATGAACGCGTCGCGGTCGGCCGCCGACGCGGAGACGACGATCAGCAGGCTGCCGGGCGAATAGCGCATCCGGTCGGTCGGGCGCAGGACGCGGCAGCGGGTCGAAACGTCCACCGGCCGCGGGGCCGAGCCCTCGCGGCGGGGCCGGTCCGAGGACCAGCCGGTGCGCTCGTCGGAACCGATCTTTACGCTGCGGGCGGTCGAAGGGGGATCTGGCATCTCCCCCGATGGTAGGCGACCTCGGCGTACACCGCCCCCGTCTGGCGCGCGATGTCGCTCCAGTCGAAGCGCAGCACGTGCTCGCCCGCCTGCGTCACGAGCCGGTCGCGCAGCTCGTGGTCGGTGAGCATCCGCTCGACCATGAACGCGAGGTGCTCGGCGTCGCCGCAGTTGAAGCGCAGGCCGACCTTCTCGTGGGCCACGACCTCGCGCAGGCCACCCGGCCACGAGGCCGAACGGCTCGTAGATCGACGGCACGACGCAGAGGTCGGCGATCCGGTACAGCGAGTGCAGGACGTCGTCGCCGATCCATCCCAGGAACGTGCCGTGCTCCATCAGGCCGAGCTCGGTCGCCTGCTCGCGCAGCGCCTGCTCGTGCGAGCCCGAGCCGGCGACGAGGAAGCGCAGGCCGCCGACCTCCTCGATCAGCCCGGGCAGCGCATCGAGCGCGAGCTGGAAGCCCTTCTCGTAGACGAGGCGCCCGATCAGCAGCACGAGCTGCTCGTCGGGCGCGGCGAAGCGGGCGCGCAGCGCGTCGAGGTCGTCGACCGCGACGAGGTCGTCGGGGTCGATCCCGTTCGGGATCACCGCGACGCGGTCCTCCTCGAGGTCGTAGATGTCGGCCACGTGGCCGCGCATGTAGTGCGAGCAGACGATCACCTGGTCGGCGCAGTGCGCCATCCAGCGCTCGGTGCGGTGGATGTCCGACATCGGCGGCTGGTGCACCCACCCCTGGTGACGGCCGTACTCGGTCGCGTGGATCGTGGTGACGAACGGCACCCGCGCCTGGTCGGCAAGCCGCTTGCCCGCCACGGCGACCAGCCAGTCGTGCCCGTGGACGAGGTCGATGTCGAGTTCGTCCGCCAGAACGCGCCCGGCCGCCAGCATGTCCTCGTTCATCCGGCGAACCCACGCGATGAACTGCTCGAGGTCCTTGGGGTAGGGCTTCTCCTTGACCCGGTGCACCATCACCCCCCGTCTGTCCTGAGGGGAATCCCACCCACCCCGCCGGGCACTGCCGCGCGTGAGCACGTGGACCTCGATGCCGTCGGCGACCAGGTTCTCGGCGAGCTTGCGCACGTGGCGCGCCAGCCCACCCTCGACGACCGGGGGGTATTCCCAGGACAGGATCAGGACCCGCATCCGGCCCTGAAACCTAGTCGAGACGCTCGAGCACCGCGCGACCCTCGGGCCCGAGCACGCCAGGCGCGCTCGCGTGAGCGGGGAGCTCGAACTCGGCGCCTGTGAGGACGTCGCGCCAAGCGCCCTCCATCCCGGACGGCAGCGACCAGGGGTCCGCGCGCCAACGCTCGCGCACCGCGACCGCCACGAGCACGTCGTCGCCGCGCAGGAACGCACAGACGTCATCGCCCGCAGGAATCGGGGTGTAGGCGCCCGCGAATTGGTCCGGGCGGCGGCGGCGCAGGTGGAGAACCGACCAGATGATGTGGAGCTTCGCCGTTTCGCGGGTAGCAGGCTCACCGCCGCGTAGCGCGTCCAGGGCGACGCGCCGCGCGGCCCAGTCGACCGGGCGGCGGTTGTCGGGGTCCACCAGCGACAGCGCCCAGAGCTCGTCGCCCTGGTAGACGTCGGGCATGCCCGGACTCGTCAGCTTCAGGACCGTCTGCGCAAGCGCGATCCGCTCGCCCAACTCGCTCGCGCGCGCGACGATGCCGTCAAACCCGTAGCGGAACGGGCCGTGGTCGAACAGTCCCACCGCGAAGGCGTTGACGCGCGCCTCGTGATCGAGGTCGGGATCGATCCAGGTGGAGGTCAGCTTGCGCTCGCGCAGCGCCTTGACCAGGTAGGGCTCGAGGCGCTCGCGCGAGATCGGCCAGGCGCCGAGCAGCGTCTGGTAGACGAGCAGCTCCTCGCCCCACGGAACCGAGGCCGACAGTTTCGCGTTGACCTCGTGCCACGAGCGCACCGCGCCCGCCCAGTCGGCCGCCATCGCCGTCAGCCCGAGCAGCCGTGCGCGCACGTCGCCCGAGCGCTTGGTGTCGTGCGTCGTCGACACCAGCAGCCCGCGCGGGAAGCGCCGCGCGCGCTCGGCGTTGCCCGCGTGGAAGTCGTCCACCGAGATCGACCAGCGCGACGGGTCGCCGCCGACCTCGTTGAGCGGGAGGAAGCGCGTGTGGCGGTAGAACGCGGTGTCCTCGACGCCCTTGGCCATCACCGCCGGCGTCGTCTGCTGGAAGCGCGTCGCGAACGGGCCACCGGCGAGCACCTCCTCGCGCACCGCGGGCTCGCAGCCCGCCAGCGCCGCGCGATCCTCCGCGGTCGCATCGCCGTCGCGCACGTATGTCCGGTAGACCGGCAGCGCCGCGACCGACTCGGCCAGCCGCGGGAGGTCCGCGATCCGCCGCAGCCGCCCGATCTCCGGCGCGAACGTCGTCTGCGCCTGCTCGAGCTTCGCGTCCGCGGCGAGGGCGCCGAACGGCTCGCCGCCCCACAGCTCCTCGAAGACCGGCTCGGCCGCGGGGTCGCAGAACAGCGCCACCAGGTCGTTGGCGAACTCGTAGCCCACGGTCCCCTCCACCAGCCAGTCGCGCAGGTGCTCGTCCGGGTCGAGGATCTTCTCGACCCAGACGTGCTCGGCACCGCGCGCTGCCAGCCGCTGCAGGTAGCCGGCCGGGTCGGCGAGCCCGTCGGGATGATCGATCCGCAGCCCGTCGACCACGCCCTCGGCGACCAGCGCCAGCACCAGCCGGTGCGTCGCCTCGAAGACCTCCGGGTCCTCCTGGCGCACGCCCGCCAGCTCGTCGATGTCGAAGAACCGCCGCCAGCGGCCGGTGATCTCGTCGACGTCGAAGAACCGCCGGCGCAGCTCAGGGTCCGCCCAGAACGCGTTGGCGTCGTCGGCCGCCATGTGGTTCGGGACGACGTCGAGGATCAGGCCCATCCCCCGCGCCCGCGCCTCGGAGCTCAGCGCGCGCAGCTCCTCCTCGCCGCCGAGCTCGCGCGCGATCGCCGCCGGGTCGATCACGTCGTAGCCGTGCGTCGAGCCTGCGCGCGCCTGCCAGATCGGCGAGAGGTAGACGTGCGAGATCCCGAGGTCGTCAAGGTACGGGAGCAGCTCGCGCGCGGCGCGCAGGTCGAGGTCGGTGCCGAGCTGGAGCCTGTAGGTCGCGCGGAACGGCGCGCTCAGGGTCTGACCCACAGCACCGCGAAGCGGTCGCGAGGTCATGCGCGCCGCAGCACGGTGAGCGAGCGCGACGTCATGAACAGCTCCCCGCGCGCGCGCAGCTCGCGCTCGCCGGCGGGCAGGCCCGGGTCGGCGCTCGTCAGCTCGACCGTCCAGCGCGTCCCGAGCCGCGCGGCCGGCAGCTGGAACGTGACGTCCTCGGGGCTCACGTTGATCACGACAAGGAAGGAGTCCCCATATACGGGCTGTCCATGCGCGTCGACCATGTCCGTGTGGTCGCCTGAGAGGAAGACCCCGAGCCAGCCGAGCTCGCGGTTCTCCCAGTCGCGGCGCGTCATCCGCCGCCCGTCGCGTCGGAACCACCACACGTCCGGCAGCCCGTCCTCGCGGTCGCCCTCGAGGAAGTGCTCGCGCCGGAAGACCGGCTCCGCGTTGCGCAGGTGGATCAGCCGGCGCGTCCAATCGAGCAGCCCGCGTGCCTAGGCGTTGTTGTTGCCGCGCTGGGTGCGGCCGAGCTCGTCGCCCCCCAGGAGCATCGGCGTGCCCTGCGACAGCATCAGCGTGGCGAGGAAGTTGCGCTGCTGGCGGGCGCGCAGCGTTTTGACGTCCGGGTCGTCGGTCTCCCCCTCGACGCCGCAGTTCCACGAGCGGTTGTCGTCGGTGCCGTCGTGGTTGTCCTCGAGGTTGGCGTCGTTGTGCTTCTCGTTGTAGGAGACGAGGTCGCGCAGCGTGAAGCCGTCGTGCGCGGTGACGAAGTTGATCGACGCGAACGGCTTGCGGCCGTCGGACTCGTAGAGGTCGCTGGAGCCGGCGAAGCGCTCGGCGAAGTCGGCCAGCGACGCCTGCCCGCGCCAGAAGTCGCGCACCACGTCGCGGTAGATCCCGTTCCACTCGCTCCACAGGACGGGGAAGTTGCCCACCTGGTAGCCGCCCGGGCCGACGTCCCACGGCTCAGCGATCAGCTTGACCTGCGAGAGCACGGGGTCCTGGTGGATCGTGTCGAAGAACGCGCTCAGCCGATCGACGTCGTACAGGCCGCGTGCGAGCGTCGACGCGAGGTCGAAGCGGAAGCCGTCAACGTGGCACTGGCTCACCCAGTAGCGCAGCGAGTCCATGATCATCCGCAGCACCACGGGGTTGCGGGCGTCGAGCGTGTTGCCGGTGCCCGTGTAGTCCATGTAGTGGCGCATGTCGTCGGGCACCAGCCGGTAGTAGGCGAAGTTGTCGACGCCGCGGAACGAGAGCATCGGGCCGAGGTGGTTGCCCTCGGCGGTGTGGTTGTAGACGACGTCGAGGATCACCTCGACGCCGGCGCGATGCAGCGCCTTGACCATGCCCTTGAACTCGCGCACCTGCTCGCCGTGGCGGCCTGTCGCCGCGTACAGCGCGTGCGGCGCGAGGTAGCCGATCGACGAGTAGCCCCAGTAGTTCGTGAGCCCGCGCTCGTTCAGGAACGACTCGTCGGCGATGTGGTGCACGGGCAGCAGCTCGACCGCGGTCACGCCGAGCTCCTTGAGGTAGCCGAGGGCCTCGTCGCTGGCCAGCCCCGCGTAGGTGCCGCGCAGCTCGTCCGGTAGGTCCTCGCGACGCTTCGTGTAGCCCTTGACGTGGGTCTCGTAGATGACGGTCTCCGACCAAGCGCGCTGCGGAGGGCGGTCGCCCTCCCAGTCGAAGCGCTCGTCGACGACCACGCACTTGGGGATCGCGAGGACGTCGTCCTCGTCGTCCATCTCGAGGTCGGCGTCGTCGCGGGCTCCCTCCGGATCGGGCACGTAGGGCAGCACGTTCGCGGCGCCGTAGTCGATCGGGCCCTCGATCGCCTTGGCGTAGGGGTCGATCAGCAGCTTGTAGGGGTTGAAGCGCAGGCCGTGCCCGGGGTCGTACGCGCCGTGCACGCGGTAGCCGTAGCGCTGCCCCGGCCCGACGCCGGGCAGGTACATGTGCCAGTTGTGCGCCGTGTGGTTGGTGACGGCGATGCGCTCCTCGTCGTCGCCGTCGAACAGGCACAGCTCCACGCGCTCGGCGTGCTCGCTGAACAGCGAGAAGTTCGTTCCCTGGCCGTCCCAGGTCGGGCCGAGCGGGAACGGCCGGCCTGGCCAGATCTCGCGGCTCACCGGACGAGCGCCCCTGTCATCGCTCCCAGTCGCACGCCACCATCCTGAAGCTTCGCGGGCCCCGTCGTCACGACGATCGTGCGCCCCTTCGCGGGAACCGCCTGCGCGCGGCCGAAGTTCATCAGCAGCTCGAACGGCCCGCGGCGCACGCGCAGCCAGCGCGCGTCGTCGTCGAACGCCTCGACAGAGGCATGGGTGGGCGGGGTCGTTTTCAGCTCGCGGCGCGCCGCGAGCAGCTCGCGCACCAGCGCGGCGTGCCCGCGCGCGCCCTTGCCGGTGAGCTTGGAGCGCTCGAACGTCGCCGGGTCCTGCGGGTCCGGCACCTCCTCGCCGGCGAACGATGCGAACGCCGCGAACTCCCGGCGGCGCCCCTCGCGCGTCGCCCTCGCGATGCGCTTGTCGATGTGGTCGCTGAAGAACTGGAATGGCGCGCGCTCGCCGTACTCCTCGCCCATGAACAGCATCGGCGTGAACGGCGACAGCAGGACGCAGAACTGGGCGAGCCGCAGCCGCCTGGGCTCGAGCCGGTCGCCGAACGCCCGGTTGCCGACCTGGTCGTGGTTCTGGTCGAACACGACGAACTGCTCCGGCTTACGATCCGGGGCCGGCGCGCCGTAGCGCTGGCGGCGGAACGTCGAGTAGCCGCCGTCGTGCACGAACGGGCGGTCGAACGCCTTGGCGAGCTGCGCGACGTGGCCGAACTCGGCGTAGTAGCCCTCGCGTTCGTCGCTGACGAGCGTGCGCACGGCGTGGTGGAAGTCGTCGGCCCACTGCGCGTCGCAACCCCATCCGAGGGGTGGGTGGGTCGCATTCGGCCGGATCACCTTCGGGTCGTTGAGCCCCGACTCGGCGATGACCAGCGCGCGCGGGTCGACGGCGTGCACGCGCCGTGCGAGCTCGGCGATCACGTGCTCGGCGCCGGCGTCGAAGACGGCGTGGATCGCGTCGAGCCGCAGGCCGTCGACGTGCACATCGCGGACCCAGTACTCGCACGCCTGGATCAGCCACTCGCGCACCGCGCCCGAGTCCGCGTCGTCGTAGTTGATCGCCTCGCCCCAGGGCGTCGTGTAGCGCCCGGTGAAGTACGGGCCGAACGCGCGCAGCGCCTTCTCCCCGGACGCGCCGACGTGGTTGGGGACGATGTCGAGCACCACCGCGATGCCGTGTGCGTGCGCCGCGTCGACGAGCCGCTGGAGCCCGTCGGGCCCTCCATACGGAGCCTGCGCGGACCATGGGTAGACGCCGTCGTAGCCCCAGCCGCGCTCGCCGGGGAAGGCGGCGATCGGCATCAGCTCGATCCCCGTGATGCCGATGTCGTGCAGACGCTCGAGCTGCCCGATCGCGGCGTCGAACGTGCCCTCGCGGGTGAACGTGCCGACGTGCAGCTCGAGCAGCACGAGGTCGCGCAGGCGGACGCCCTTCCAGCGCTGATCCGTCCACGTCCACTGCGCCGGGTCGACGAGGCGGGACGGGCCGCGCAGCCCTTTGGCCTGAAAGCGCGTGCACGGGTCGGGCAGGCGCCGGCCGTCGAGCACGATCCAGTAGTCGTCGCCGGGCTGCCACGCCGGCGCGCCGCTCCAGACGCCGAGCCCCTCGGACTCGAGCGCGTGGTCCTCCCCGCCGAGCCGCACCGCCACGCGGTCCGCCTTGGGCGCCCAGACGCGGATGCCGCCGGGGGTCGCGCCGAGCGGGCGCTCGAAGGGCAGGCGTGCGGACATAGATGCCCTCCTTACCCGAACGGCGCATCCCCTGTCACCCGGTCGGGGTGACGCGCGGTCCTCCGGCCGCCGCGGACGATCGTGTTCCCGACCTTCCCACAAGGAGCTCTCGCATGGCAGACCAGACAAGCGACACGCCGGTCCTCGACCTGCTCAGCCGGATGACCGCGGACTCCATGCTGTCCGCAGGACTCGACGGGCAGTCGCTGATGCTCGTGCGCGTCGCGGCGCTCGTCGCGGTCGGCGCACCACCGGCGTCCTACCTCGCGAACCTCGCCGCTGCCGAATCCGCCGACGTCGACCCCGAGGGCAGCTCGAGCGTCTGCACGACATCGGCATCACGGGGATCGAGCTGATGCCGATCGCCGCCTTCCCCGGCGAGCGCGGCTGGGGCTACGACGGCGTCTACCCATGGTCCGCGCAGGCTCCGTATGGAGGGCCCGACGGGCTCCAGCGGCTCGTCGACGCGGCGCACGCGCACGGCATCGCGGTGGTGCTCGACATCGTCCCCAACCACGTCGGCGCGTCGCCAGGCCCGTCGCCAGGAACAGCGCGCCGAGCAGCGCGACCAGCAGCACGTCCGTGCCGGTGAACGGCAGACTCGACCCGGACGCCGGCACCGGCTTGGTGACCGGGGCGCTCGGCGTCCCGCCACCGGCGCCGGTGTTCTCGACGCCGTTGCCGTTCGGCGCGTTCGCGTTGCCGCTGGCGTTGCCGTTCCGCGCCTGCGTCGGCACCGACGGCGTGACCGAGCTTCCGCCGGTCTGTCCGCGGCCCGCGGGCGCCACCGCCGCTGACTCCGCCCCGGAGGTCGTCAGCTTCGCCGCGGCAGTGGCGCCTGTTGCGAGCACGAAGGCATCGAGCGCCTCACGCACGCCGTAGGGAGCCGGCCCCTGGCCCGCGTTCGCGTCGTCTGCGTTGCAGACGATCGGCAGCAGCGTGGGCACTCCCGTGACGGTGTCGGCCGTGCCGTCGGCGCACCCGGGCGCCGGGATCGGCACGCCGGTCCCGCCGAGCTCGATCACGCTCGACGTGTCCTTCTGCGTCGGCGGCTGGCCGCTGCAGGCGCTCGAGTCGGTCGAGGACTTCGCCGCCGATGCGACCGCCTGGCCGCCGGCCTTGACGTCGGCGACGCTGCTGTCGCCGTGCGAGGTCTGGCATGTCCCGTCGCTCGAGATGGTGCCGTTGGACTCCGCGACCCCCGCCTCGATGCCGCTGTCGCCGCCGACCTTCGCGTGCGCGACACCGAAGTGGTTCGACGAGCCACTGCCGGTCGTCGTCGAGTCGACCGGCAACACGCTCAGGCACAGCTGATTGCCCGAGCCGCCGCAGAGGGCGTCGAGCAGCGACGTCTGCAGCGTGTCCAGCGGGCCTTTCCTGCTCTCGCCCGGCGTGCTGTCGACGCCGACGATCTCGTTGCCGAACAGCGCCGCGACCGTGACGTGGCCGTGGTACGTGCCGTCGGCTGCCTGCTCGCCGCGCGAGCGGCCGACGACGATGTCCTCGTTGTCGGCCTGCCCGGTCGTGTCGCCCGAGTACGGGCGCTTGGCGTCCGGGTTGGTGTCGACGACCGCGACGCTCCCCTGGCCGTGCGGGTTGGTCCCGTGGGCCGGCGGCGTGGTCGCCGGATCGGAG
>VAYD01000248.1 GCA_005883905.1 Actinomycetota bacterium | reverse complement strand
CGACGCGCTGGCCAAGGAGGTCGGCGCCAAGGCTCCGTGGAAGGCGAAGCGCGCGGCCGAGCTCGACCGCCAGACGCTCGCCGACTGGCGCGACGCCAACATCTCGACCGCCCGCGGACGCACGATCTTCAACGTGGCAGCAGAGGCGATCTGGGGCGCCGAGCCGCGCGAGCTCTCACTGCTCTACGTAGCGGCGTACGTCGCAGCCTCGGGCAACGCGAAGACCGCCGGAAGCTTCCTGCGCCTATCGACCACCGGCGGCGGCGCCCAGGAGGAGCGCTTCGTCGGCGGCTCGCAGCTCGTCCCGATCAAGGTCGCCGAACAGCTCGGCTCCGCGGTGCGCCTGCAGCATCCCGTGCGCACGATCGCGCGCCGCGGGACCGGCGTGAGGGTCGTCGCCGACGGTCTCACGCTCGACGCGCGGCGGGCGATCGTGGCCGTGCCGCCGATCCTGGCGACGAAGATCCACTTCGCTCCGAAGCTGCCTGCGGCAAAGCGCGCGATCGTCGCGGCGCTCACGCCGGGCAGGTACGTGAAGGCCGAGGCCGTCTACGACCGGCCCTTCTGGCGCGACGCCGGGCTCAGCGGCCAGAGCGCGATGGACGTCGGCCCGGCCAACACGACGTTCGACAACAGCCCGCCCGACGGCAGCGTCGGCGTCCTCTTCGGCTTCGTCGGCGGCGACCAGGCGCGCAGCTACGCGGCGATGGCACCCGCCGACCGCCGCGCCGCAGTGCTCGAGAGCTTCGTCACGGTCGTCGGCGAACAGGCCCGCACCCCGACCGACTTCATCGAGTCTGGATGGGGCGAGGACCCGTGGACGCGCGGCTGTCCGGTCGGCCACTTGGCGCCCGGTGTGCTGCACAAGCACGGGGCGCACCTGCGGACGCCGTACGGCCCCGTGCACTTCGCCGGGACCGAGACGGCGGACTTCTGGATGGGCTACATGGACGGCGGCGTGCGGGCGGGAGAGCGCGCAGCACGCGAGGTGCTGCGCGACCTCTCAGCACCTAGCTCTTGATCGACCGCTGGTAGAGCACGACCGACAGCGGCGCGCAGACCAGCACGATCGCCACGGCCCAGATCAGCGTGTACGCGAACGGGTGCGCGAGCGGGAAGATCGCGTCGTGCGGGATCGCCCCGCCCGGGTTGCCGAACTGGTGGCGCAGCGAGTTCGCCAGCGCCGACGTCGGGTTCCACTCGGCGATCGTCTTCAGGACGCCCGGCAGCGTGCTCGTCGGGACGAACGTGCTCGCGATGAACGTGATCGGGAAGATCACGACGAACGCGATGCCCTGCACGGCCTCCGGCGTGCTGACGAGGCTGGCCAGCATCACGCCGATCCAGATCACCGCGAACGAGAACACGAACATCAGGCCGTAGCCGGCGAGCGCGTCGAGGAAGCTCGAGTGCACGCGCCACCCGATCGCGAGCCCCGTCGCGGTCATGAACACGATCGGGATGATCGACCGGATCAGGTTCGCCACCGAGTGGCCTGACAGGAACGTCGAGCGCGCGATCGGCAGCGAGTGGAAGCGGTCGATCGCGCCGTTCGTGCGGTCGTACGCCAGGGCCATGGCGACGCCGAAGCAGCCGAACACGATCGTCTGGGCGAAGATCCCGCCCATCAGGAACTCCTTGTAGCTGCCGCCGCCGGGGACGCTGATCGCGCCGCCGAACACGTACGAGAACAGCAGCACGAAGATGATCGGCTGGATCGTCGCGTCGGACAGCGCCTCGGGCTGGCGGCGGATGTGCTTGATGCCGCGGCGGGCGATGACCCACGTGTCGGTGGCGAATGCCTGGGCGCTGCTCACGCGGCCACCTCCTCGTCGTCGAACGACTCGGCCGGCGCGCCGGTCAGCGTCAGGAACGCGTCGTCGAGCGTCGGCTGGCGCAGCCCGAGGTCCTCGAGCTCGATGTCCTCCTCCGCCAGCGCCTGCGCGAGCTGCGCGATCGCCTGCACCCCGCCCTCGGCGGGCGCCGTGACCGCGCGGTCGTCGGTCGACGGCCGCCCGGAGGCGAACCGCCCGACGATCGCTGCGACCGCTTCGACGTCCTCGCGGCGCGCGCAGATGACGTGCAGGTGGTCGCCGCCGGCCTGGCGCTTGAGGCTGCGCGCGTCGCCGCGCGCGATCACGTGGCCGTGGTCGACGACGACGATGTCGTCGGCGAGGCGGTCGGCCTCCTCGAGGTACTGCGTGGTCAGCAGGATCGTCACGCCCTCGTCGACGAGGCTCTCGAGCACGTCCCAGAGGTCGTTGCGGGCTCGCGGGTCCAGGCCGGTCGTGGGCTCGTCCAGGAACAGCAGCTCCGGCGTGGCGACGAGCGTCGCCGCCAGGTCGAGCCGGCGCCGCATGCCGCCCGAGTAGTCCTTGGCGAGCTTGTCGCGCGCGTCGGTCAGCGAGAACTGCGCCAGAAGCTCATCGGCGCGCGTCAGCGCGCGCTTGCGGCCCATGTGGTGCAGCTCGCCGATCATCGCGAGGTTCTCGTGGCCGGTCAGCAGGCCGTCGACCGTCGCGTCCTGCGCGGCCAGGCCGATGCTGCGGCGCACCTCGAGCGGGTCGGTTGCGATGTCGTGGCCGGCGACGCGGGCGGTTCCCGCGTCGGGCTCGGTCAGCGTGGTGAGCACGCGGACCGCGGTGGTCTTGCCCGCGCCGTTGGGGCCGAGCAGTGCGCATACGGAACCGCGCGCGACGTCGAGATCGACGCCGTCGAGCGCGGCCTTGGGCCCGTAGCGCTTCACGAGGCCGTATGCCTCGATCGCCAATGGAGTGGTCGAATCGTTCATTCAGTGTAAACTTACCATGATGGAAAGTTCCGTGTCGCTTCGTGAGTCGAACAAGGCCCGTACGCGCCTCGCGATCTCCGACGTCGCGACACGACTGTTCATCACGCGGGGGTTCGAGACCGTGACCGTGGCAGAGATAGCAGAGGCCGCGCACGTGTCTGTGAAGACCGTGTTCAACTACTTCTCCACGAAGGAGGACCTGTTCTTCGACCGCGCCGACGACGTCCGCGATGCGATCGTCGGTGCGATCCGGGAGCGGCCGGAGGGCACGTCGGTGCTCGGGGCGCTGCACGAGCTCCTCACGCAGCGGCGCGTCCCGTTCGACGCGACCGGTTGGCGCCCGCTGCGCGACCCGCAGCGCTACGAGGACTTCCGCAGCTTCATCGCGGCCGAGCGCGCGTCGCCGGCGTTGCGCGCCCGCCGCCTGGCGATCGCCGAGAGCTGGACGCACTGGTTCGAGGAGCTGCTGGCCGAGGAGATGGACGAGCGCCAGGCGAAGCTGCTCGCCGCGCTGATCGTGGGGCTCGTGACGCTGCGCGACCGCGAGCTGTCCGACGCGATGCTCGCGGGCGCGAGCGCGCGCACGGTCGAGCGGCGCGTGCGCGCCCTCATGGACGAGGGCTTCGCGCGGCTTTCGCAAGCATTCCCCCGGTGAGCTTCGGAGTCGCGATCGTCCTGCTCGGCGCCGTCCAGGGGCTGGTCGTCGCGCTGCCCGGCGCCGGCTGGCCCGCGTGGCTGTGGCGGCCGACGGGGTTCGCGTGGGCGCTCGTCGCCCCGCTCTCGATCGTCGTCGTGATCTTCGCGATCGAGGTGCTCCCCGGGGTCGCCGACGGCCTGACCTGGCTGGCGCTGATCGCGGTGCCGCCGCTGGCGGCCGCGGCGCTCGGATGGGCGATGCGCCGGCCGCAGCCGGTCTTTGCGCTCGCGGCGGTCCCGCTGTTCGCGCTGGCCTGGGCGTT
>VAYD01000247.1:5970-8257 GCA_005883905.1 Actinomycetota bacterium | reverse complement strand
ATACGTACCCGCATGCAAACACAACACCGAACCCGGCCCAAGACCACCAAACAACGCACCCAACGACTGCGACGCCGACCCAGACACCACCGCACCCGACGACTCCGGCAACACACCCGGCAACAACCCACCCAAACCAGACGCCGGCGGAACCGGAGCGACCGGTGTCGCCGAGACCGTGCCGGACTGCGCCGAGACGTTGCCGGCCGCATCGGTCGCGGCCACCCTGTAGCCGTAGGTCATGCCGTCCGTCAGGCCGGTGTCCGTGAAGCTCGTGCCTGACGGCGAGCCGACGAGGCTGCCGTCGCGGTACACGCGATAGCCCGTCGCTCCGACGTCGTCGCTTGACGCGCTCCAGCTCAGCGCCACCTGCGTGTCCCCGCCCGTCGCCTTGACGTTGGTGGGGGTCGAGGGCGGCGTCGTGTCTGAAGGCGGAGGGGGACTCACCGCGGCCTGCGGCGTCGCCGTGACCGTGCTCGACGGAGCGGAGCTGTTGCCTGCGGTGTCGAACGCGACGACGTAGAAGCTGTACGTAGCTCCGTCGCTGAGGCCGCTCCGGAGGTAGCTCGTGCTGAGGCCAACGGTGGCGGCGAGAGCTCCGTTCATGTAGACGCGGTAGCCGCTCAGCCGCCCTCCGGACGAGGCGCTCCAGGTGAGGCTCACGTTCGAGTCGCCCGCGGCGGCGGTCAGGTTCGTTGGGGCCGACGGAGCCTTTGTGTGCACCTTCAGCGTGGTGGCGCCGGCGGCCGACGCGACGGCGACGCCGACCACAGACCTTCTCGCCAGTCGCAGTCGCAGGACGCCGCGACGCGCACCGGCGCGGACGAGGCGCGCGGACACCGGGCGGCGACCTCCCGAGGGAAGCTCGAGTTCGGCTGATGTCACCTGGCGGGGCTTCAGGCCCGCCAGGTGGAAGACGGGACGCGACGAAACGCTCGACCTGACCGGACCGCGGCGCCGACACGGCGCTGACAGGAGATGCGAGGACGCCGAGGGCGGCCACGCTTGCCGCCACCAGGAGGCGTCGGGCGAGGGCAACCGGAATCGGCCGGCCGAGGGCACGAGGAGGCAAGGAAACTCCTTGAGATCGAGGCCCGTCGGATCACCGCGGGCGGGGGAAAATCACCGAAGGGAGGACGCGGAGAGCCCTTCGGGCCTCGCTATCGGCGGGAGAGAATCGCTCCGAGAGCCGCTTGGACCCACGTGGACGTTTGTTCGATCAAGTCCGCGCGGAGGTCCGATGCGAGGCGACGCCCGGACGATCGTCGTATCTAGTTGTCGCTCGGTGCGCCCGCGATCGGGACAGCGGCGTCCTGCCGGGCGGCACGCTGGTCGCGACGCGCGCTGATCACGCTCGCAGCCGCCAGCAGTGCCCGCGAGCGCACACCTGCGTGGCCGACGACCAGCGAAGGAGCCTGCGTGTCGCACGCTCCGTACCAGTACTTGTACGCCTCGGCGCCGCGCGTGAAGTCGTAATAGCGGCGGCCGTGCTCGATGCTCGAGCGGATCCCCTCGGCGATTGCGATCTTGCCGACGCCGAGCTCCGCGACGGACGGTTCAAAGCCCCCGAGGTACCAGTAGAACGCGTAGTCGTCGACCAGGTTGACGTAGACCCCGATCACCTCGCCGTGGTGTCGGAACTCCCACACAAGCGCCTGTCCCGATGGCAGCAGGTTGCGCACGACGGCGAACATGAAGTCGCGAAAGCGCTTGCTTGCATGCTCCGGGGTCAACTGCTTGCCGAGCGCCCGCCATTGCCGTGTCCGGAGCTCCTGCCATCGATCGATGACGGCCGGGAGCTCGTGCTCCTCATGCACCTCGCGCAGCTCGATCTCCCCATCGAGTCGCCGGAGATGGCGGCGGAGGTTGCTGCGTCGCGAGCGTGGCAGGCTCGCGAGGTAGGCGTCGAACGTCGCAGGCAGCTCGATCCTCGGACAGCGCACGGGCATTCGTGTCAGCACGCGCAGTCCGGCGGCGGCCGCGAATGCGGGAGCGAGGGGCGACCCCTGCGTCAGGCAGCTCACCACACAGCCGTCCCAGTCGGCGCGCCGCTCGACGAGCGCCCGGGCGATCGCGTCGGCGACCTCCGCGCGCAGGGCGGGCAACGCGAGCACGTCCCAGTAGTCGCCCGGCTCCTTGCCGAGCATCCGCAACGTCCGCAGCGGCCTCGGGCCGCGGATGGTCAGCGGCGCCAGGCCGACGACCTGGCGGCCGTCGCGAGCGCGCAGCAGCCACGGGCGGGCATCGGGAGCCCAGTGACGCATCCAGGCCCGCCCCCAGCCGGGTG
>VAYD01000247.1:3789-5964 GCA_005883905.1 Actinomycetota bacterium | reverse complement strand
GCTCGGACGTCCGCGGCGTAGAGCGCCTCCCAATCCGGCATCGCCTGGTCGACGTCGGCGACCAACTCCACGTCCACGGCCGCATCCTACGCGCAGGCGAACGGATCGCATCGGGGAGGTGCGACCGCTCGGGACGCCACCTGGTTACATCCCGACCCATGGGCAGGGGTGCCAAGGCGCTGAGCGCCGCCATCGCGACGCTTGCCGTCGCCGCTGCAAGCGCACAGGCGCAGGATCCGAAGTACGCGCTGGTCCACGGCTGCTACGAGCTGCGCGCGGCGAATGGCCAGGCGCTCGGGCCGTTCCGCATGCAGGCCACCGACCTCGGCCGCTACATGCTCTACGGCAAGGCCGGCGACTTCCTCGGGCCCGACGGCGCGATGATCGACCAGGCGGGGCCGGACGCGGACTTCGCCGTCGACGACCCGACGCCGGGCGTGTACACGCTCACCGGCTCGCACGGCAAGCTCGTGGTCGGCGGTGGCGACGCGTTCACGTTCCTGCCCGCCGACGGGTGCGCGGTCTTCCCCGAGGCCGAGCTGAACGCCACCGGCACGCCCGCCAGGGGCGCGACGCCGTACGCGGCGACGAAGGGGTTCATCGACGCGCACATGCACATGATGGGCTTCGAGTTCCTCGGCGGCGACCTGCACTGCGGGCGCCCGTGGTCGCCCTACGGCGTCACGGTCGCGCTCGCCGGCTGCCCGCGCACAGAGGCCGGCAGCCCGGTCGTCGAGGGCTTCCTGATGGGCGACCCGTCGCGGCCGGGCAAGGACCCGGTCGGCTGGCCGACGTTCAACGAGTGGCCCCGCTACAACACGCTCGCCCACGAGCAGAGCTACTACCGCTGGCTGGAGCGCGCGTGGATGGGCGGCGAGCGGATCTTCGTGAACCTGTTCGTCGAGAACCACGCGCTGTGCTCGCTGTATCCGCACCGGCGCAACTCCTGCAACGAGATGGACAGCGTGCGCCTGCAGGCCAAGGACCTGCGCGCGCTCGAGCGCTACATCGACGCGCAGGAGGGCGGCCCGGGCAAGGGCTGGTTCCGGATCGTGTCCGACCCGTTCCAGGCGCGGCGCGTCATCAACGCGGGCAAGCTCGCCGTGGTGCCCGGGATCGAGGTGTCGAACCTCTTCGACTGCGGGCTCAAGAACGGCGTCAGCGACTGCACCGACGCCGACGTCGACCGGCGCCTGGACGAGGTCTACAACGACCTCGGCGTGCGCGACATGGAGCTCATCAACAAGTTCGACAACGGCTTCGGCGGCGTCGCCGGCGACAACGGCACGACCGGGATCGTCGTCAACACCGGCAACTTCTACGAGACCGGGCGCTTCTGGGACATGCAGACGTGCCAGGGGCCCAACGAGGAGTCCGACCACGAGCAGATGACGCTGCCGGGCGCGGCGCGCGACGTGCTCGTCGGCGACCTGCTCAGCAAGCTGCTGCCGGGCGGGACGCTCCCCGCGTACCCGGCGCCGCCGCACTGCAACACGCGCGGGCTGAGCGCGCTCGGCGACCATCTGGTGCGCGCGATGATGGCCAAGCGGATGATCGTCGACCCCGACCATCTCGACGTCATCTCGCGCAAGCAGCTGCTGTCGATCGTGGAGGCGGCGCGCTACTCGGGCGTGGTGTCGTCGCACAGCTGGAGCACGGCCGACGCGTATCCGCGGATCTACAAGCTCGGCGGCTTCATCACGCCCTACGCGGGCTCATCGGTGAGCTTCGCCAACCAGTGGAAGGCGCTCATGGCGGTGCGCGACAAGCGCTTCCTGCGAGGGATCGGATGGGGCGCTGACATGAACGGCTTCGGCGCCCAGGGTCCGCCGCGCGGCGGCGACAACCCGGTCCAGTACCCGTTCAAGTCGTGGGACGGGCGGGTGACGTTCGAGCGGCAGAAGAGCGGGGATCGCGTGTTCGACATCAACACGATGGGCGTCGCGCACTACGGCCTCTATCCCGACTGGGTCGAGGACCTGCGCCACGTCGCGGGTGACCAGATCGTGAAGGACCTCTCGAACGGGTCCGAGGCGTACCTCGAGATGTGGGAGCGCGCGATCGGGATCACGCCGCGCTACGTCTGCAAGTCGCGGCGGCTGCGCTTCACGCGCGGCGGGCTCGGACCGGTCGCGTTCGGCATCAGCGCCGAGGATGAGCTGCGCAGCGCCGGGC
>VAYD01000247.1:0-3740 GCA_005883905.1 Actinomycetota bacterium | reverse complement strand
CGTGGCGGCGGCAGCGTGCGCGTGAAGTTCGACAAGCGCGGCATGGCCGACCGGATCAGCTACCGGGTCGGTCGCCGGGTGCGGACCCGGACACGTCGATCCGCTCGAGCAGGTCGGTCAGCATCCGCGCGGTCGCTCCCCAGATGAGGTTGTCGCCGACGACGTAGACGTCGGTGCGGAACGGGATCCCGCGGCGCAGCATCCGCTGGCGCTCGTAGCCGTTGCGAAGGTCATCGAGCGAGAGCTCCAGGATCGCGGCGACCTCGGTCGCCGACGGCTTCCACTCGTGCCCGGGCTCGATCAGCCCGACGAACGGATAGACGGCGTAGTTGGTCGCGATCGTCGGCGTCGGCTGCAGCGCGCCGATCAGCTCGACCGCGTCGGGCGGCAGGCCGATCTCCTCCTCGGCCTCGCGCAGCGCGGTCAGCCGCAGGTCGGACTCGTCGTCGTCCTGGCGCCCGCCAGGGAAGGAGATCTCGCCGGCGTGGCGCCTGAGATCGTCGCGGCGGCGGGTGAACACAGCATGCAGCGCGCCGTCGGACACGAACAGCGGGACGAGCACGGCGGCGTCGATGCGGCCGTGGACGTCGAGCGCAGCCGCCTCCGCGGGGTCCAGCAGGACCCGCCGCAGGCGCGCGGCCCACTCCTCCCTAGGTCGGTGCGAGTTCGACGCGCTGGACACGCTCGTCGAACATCACCTCGCCGTCGAGCGTCCGGTGGACCGGGCACTTGGCGGCGATCACGCGCAGCCGCTCGACCTGCTCCTCGGTGAGGTCCGACGGCAGGCGAAGGGTCAGGCTGAACCTCGTCGGGCAGCCGCGCTCGGCCGGCGTGTACTGCGCCTCGACCTCGACGCCGCCGATGTCCCATCCCTTGCGCTGCGCGTACATCTCCATCGTGACCGCGGTGCACGACGCGAGGCTCGCTGCGAGCAGCTCCTGGGGGCTCGGCGCGCTGTCGTCACCGCCCGTGTCGCTGGGTTCGTCGGCCGACAGTCGGTGCTGCCGGACCTGCACGACGTGCTTGTACGTCCCTGTACGTGTGGCTGTGGCCTTCATGACTTCGAGTGTACGCCCAGCGGGTTGAACACCAGGCCCGTCGGGACCTTGGGGAAGAAGAACGTCGATTTTGGAGGCATGTTGACCCCCGCGGCGGCGATGTCGCGGACCTGCTGGACGGGGCTCGAGCGCAGGAAGAACGCGCAGTCGGCGCGGCCGTCGAGGACCATCTCGAGCGCCTCTTCGTCCGTGCGCGAGTAGTCCAGGCCGTGCTTGTGATCGATGTCGTCGTCGGTCAGGCCGGCGGGGCCCTTGATGATCAGCGCCTCGAGGATCGCGGTGTCCAGGTGGCGGTAGGGCTTGGGGAACTCCTTGAGCGTCTCGTCGGCGATCGCCTGGTCCTTGAGCGTCAGGCGGTAGGCGCTCTTGTGGTGGGCGTCGATGTAGCCCATCTGGAGCGGCCCGGTGCCGTCGGGCGGCCGCAGCTCGGACTGGTCGACCGGCTCGATGTCGAACAGCTCCCTGAGCCGGCTGCCGAGCCGGACCTGCATGTCGGAGTCCTTGACGTTCGTCAGCAGGCGGTGGGTGGGGAAGACGGTGAGGCCCTCGTCCTGGAGCGCGACCAGGCACATGAGGACGTAGCGGTGCGGACCCTCGCCGCCGATCTCGTCGGCGTACACGCGGGCGGTCTCGTAGCGGTGGTGGCCGTCGGCGATGAGGAGCTCGCTCCCCGCCATCGCCTCGCGCACCGCCTCGAGCGACGCTGGATCGTCGATCCGCCAGAGCCGGTTCACGGTGCCGTCGTCGTCGGTCGTCTCGCCGAACGGCTCGGCCTGCGTGTGCGCCTCGAGCGCCTTCCACGCGCGCCGGCCGGGGTCGTCGTAGAGGCTGAAGATCGGGCTCAGGTTCGCGTTCGTCGCGCGGGTGAGGCGGAGGCGGTCCTCCCGCGGGCCGGGGTGCGTGCGCTCGTGCGGGCGGATCTTGCCCGCGCCGTACTCGGTCACGCGCACGCGCGCGAAGATCCCGCGGCGCGTGAGCGTGCGGCCGTCGGGGCCGGTGTAGTCCTGGACGAGCGCCCAGAATGCGGGCCCGTCCGGGATGACCGCGTCGTCGGCCTGCCACTGCTCGAAGAGCCGGGCCGCCTCGGCGTACGGGTCGTCGCCCTCGGGCAGGTCCACGCGGACGACGTTGTAGGGCGAGCGCGCGGCGAGCTCCGCGCGCTGCTCCGGGTCGATCACGTCGTAGGGCGGCGCGACCAGCTGCTGGAGCGGGCCGGCCTTCGCCTGGTCGTAGTGGAGCGCTTCGAGGGGCTGGACGTCCGCCATGCGGCGGCGGACCTTAGCTCCGGTGGCCGAGGTCCGTCGTGTAGGTGGCGCCGTTGGCGGCGGCGCCGGCGGGAATCGGGGCGCCGCTGGCGATCCCGATGCCGATGTCGCGGTAGGTGCCGTTGAGGATGTTCGCCCGGTGGCCGGGGGAGTGCATCCAGGCGCGCACGATCGAGCGCGGCGTGCCGAGCGTCCCGGTGCCCCAGGCGATGTTCTCGCCGATGCTCCATGCGCGCGCGCCGTCGAGGTAGTGGGTGCCCGTGACGCGCGACTGCAGCGTCGACCCGCTCGGGCTCACGTGGGAGAAGAAGCCCTGGCTGACCATTAGGCGCGAGTAGTCCACGGAGGCGTGGCGCAGCTTGCCGTTCTCGCGCAGCTTGCGCAGCCCGTGGACGCGGCGCTGGACGTTGAGCAGGCACAGGGTCGCCGTGCGCACCTTCGCGGCGTTCGCGCTCGACGGCATGTCGTCGGCGCCGGCACAGGCGGCGTGGGCGGAGGAGGCGGCAACCGTGGCGGAGAGCAGAACCGCGGCAACGGCAACCGCAGAGCGGATTCGAAGCATCGGGTGGGGTGGGCCGAGGACGGACTCGGACGGGCTGGCGGTATCCCGCGCCCGTCCCTATGCCCTTGTCTTCGGCACCCTGAATCCGGTGCTTTGACCCTGCCGCAGCAAGCTGGACAGGTATATGAGCCGACGGGTCCCTACTCTTGTCTCGGCCACGGGGCGTGGCGCAGTCTGGTAGCGCATCCGCTTTGGGAGCGGAAGGTCCCCGGTTCAAATCCGGGCGCCCCGATCTACTGCGACCCGTCGCGATGGGCGTAGGTAACGTCGCCCGGGATGCCGCTCCGCAACCTGGTCGTCGCCGCGCTGGTGATCTGCGCCGTCGCAGGCGTGATCACCGCGATCGCCGACAAGGGCAAGAGCGAGCCGGCGACGGCTGCCGAGGCGAAGAAGGCCGCGCCCGCCAAGAAGACCTCGAGCGCGAGCAAGCCGTTCCGCGGGCGGACGGTCTACGTGACGATGCGCGGCCTCGCGTTCCACCCCAAGACGATCCACCTGCACATCGGCGACAGAGTCGTCTGGCGCAACCGCGACAACGTCGGCCACAACGTGACGACGCAGGAGGACCCGGCGGGCGTGAATCTGGTGGGCCTCGCCTCGCCGACGATCAACCCGGGCGGCGCCTACGCCTACGTCGCGCACTACGCCGGCAACGCCCCTTACGTCTGCACGATCCATCCGACGACGATGCAGGCGCGCATCATCGTCACGCGCCGGTCCTAGACTCGTCGCGGGCCCCGGTAGCTCAGCTGGATAGAGCAGCGGACTTCTAATCCGCAGGTCGCAGGTTCGAGTCCTGCCCGGGGCGCTTGAAAGTGCCTGCAAAGGGGACGCTTCTCGTGGATCAGGTGTGTT
>VAYD01000246.1 GCA_005883905.1 Actinomycetota bacterium | reverse complement strand
CGGGCTCGCTCAACGCACTGAACACCGGCGGGCGGATCGCCGTCATCGGCGTCGGCGCGGGCTTCAAGGCCGAGCTGAACCTGCTGGCGCTGATGGGCAAGCGCGCCCGCATCATGGCCTCCACGCTGCGTCCGCGGCCGCTGGAGGAGAAGGCGCTCACCGCCCGCGCGATGGAGCGCAACGTGCTGCCGCTGCTGGCGCGCGGCGACGTCCACGTCCCGGTCGCCGAGACCTTCGGGCTGGACCAGGTGCACGACGCCTACGAGCGCTTTGCCGCGGGCGGCAAGCTCGGAAAGATCGTGCTGTTAATGGCCGCCGGATGAAGGCCATCGGTGTCAGGGGCGGGGCTGGATGCCCCGCCGAGGTGACCTCTTGAACGCGGCGGACCGGCTGTGGCGCGGGATCGCGCGCCGCGACTACGCGGCGATCGCCGCTCAGCTGCACGAGAACGCGCGCATCCACTGGCCGCACACCGGCGAGCGCCTCAGTGCGACCGAGTACGTCGTGCGCCAGCGCCTCGCCGGCGAGCGCGAGGTCCACGTGCTGCGGGTCCTCGTCGACGACGAGCGCATCGCGGTCCACGCGACGGTGGACGACCGCCACGTCGGCGCGTTCTACGACCTCCAGCAGAGCCGGATCGCAGGCGGCGTGGAGATCTGGACCTAGGCGCTACGCCGCGTCGGGGTCGACCGCCGGGTCCTCGGTGACGTCGACGATCTCCTCGGCGTGGATGGCGCACAGAGTCGGACCGCCGTTCTCGAGGACGACCTGCAACTCGCGCTCGGTGAGCTTGGCGCCGCACTCCTCGCAGCGGTCGCCCGCTGACTCAAGGGTGTGTTCTTCGAGGCCGGACATTACGACTGCGACTTACCCCTCGGCGGCGGGACGAAACAGGGCCAGGACGCGATCGATGTTCGGCACGAGAAAGCCGGCGCCGATGAAGCCGAGCTCTGGCAGCGCGCTGTTCGCGTCGATGCTCAGCGCCAGCGCGGCCGCGAGCCCGATCGCCATGCCGATCGCGCCCGCCAGGAACCGCAGACCCATGCGGCGCGCGTAGGTCGCGTAGAGCCCGACGAAGACGACGTCGGCGAGGCCGATGCGCGCCGCGGCCAAGCCGTTGTGCCAGTCGGGGAGCCCGAGGGTGAAGACGTCACCGCCGCGCAGATCGCCGTACGGCGGGCCGTGGGTGGTGCCGCCGAGCGTGCCGATGATCTCGATGCCGGCGACGAACACCGGGATCGCGAGCACGAGCGGCGGCGCGTCGAGCCAGAGCGCGAGCAGCACGCCGATGCATGCGTAGACCACCGTCTCGGGCAGCGAGGCCGCGGCGCCGACGCCGGCGGCGTTCATCACGCCCGCGATCAGGACGGCGCCGAGCAGCATGATCGGGACGATGATCGGCGTGTCCGAGAGCGTCGCGACGCCGGCCGCGACGAGCACGACGAGCCCCGCCGCGACACAGCTCGCGACGATCCGCGAGGTCTCCTCGTCGTGGATCGCGGGGAGCAGCTTGGGGATCAGGAAGTAGACCCAGGCTGCGGCGACGACCGCTAGTACGGCGGCAGGTCCGCGTACCACTCGCCCAGCACCTTGAACGCCCTCCAGAAGGCCCGCTTGGAGGCCTCCTCGTCGAGTGCCTCGTCGATGTTCGGGACATAGAGGCAATCGATCGACGGCGTGAGCTGCTGGACCATCGCCGGCGTTGCCTGCACCGGCTTGGACAGCGGGATGTCGAGATCGTTGAGGACGGTCAGCGCGTCCTCGCCCATCACCACGACGATGCGCGGCTGCACGATCGCGAGCTCCTCGACGACGCGCGCCACGCAGCCGGGGTCGGCCAGCGAGCCGTCGCCGACCGGGCACTTGACGCACAGCGTGCCGTAGACGGCCAGCGGATCGATTCCGAGCCGCTTGAAGGACTTCATGAGCGCGGTGCCGGCGCGCCCGTAGAAGGCGACGCCCTCCTCGACCTCGCTCATCGCCGGCGCGAACTTCAGGAGGAACACGTCGGCCTGCGGGTGGCCCGACCCCAGCACCGGCATCAGGTTCCCGCGGGGGCAGTGCGCGCAGGACTGCAGATCGCGGGTCAGCGCGTTGAGCTCGCGGATCGCTCGCTCGAGGTACTTCTCGCGGATCTCGTCGTCGGTCTGGGGCATGGGTCCCCCAATCTTGGACGCCGAGCCGGGTTGCCCTCCCCGCTGCATCAGCCCTTGCGTGTCGCGCGGCGCACGCGGCGCGCCCGCCGGGCCTTGCGGGCCGCGGGCGGCGTGGCCTTGGTCTCGAGGAACTTGAGCGCCTGGACGTACAGCAGCGACGAGGGCTTCGTGACGATCTCCGCGGTCCGCAGCGACTGCAGGAACTCGTGCGGCCCGTCGAAGTCGCGCATCCGCACGCGCACGGAGCCGAGCCCCGGCGCGACGTGCGAGTCCGAGCCGGCGGCGGCGAGGATCCGGTACTTGGCCGCGAACCGCTCGGCCTCCTCGTTGAACGACCCGATCGCCACGCGCGGGTTGTAGACCTCCATCAGGTCGATGTCCTCGATGATCGTCAGCAGATGTTCGTAGTCGGGCACCGCGTGCATCCGGTCGAACGGGTGCGGGACGTAGACGAGGCCGCCCTGGCGCTTGATCTCGGCGACCGTCTCGGCCAGCGTCAACCCGCGCGGGATCTGCTCGTCGATGAACAACCCGATGACCTCCCCCTGGTGGGCGGTCTTCACCTCCTCCGCGACGATCACCTTCACGCCGTAGTCCTTGGCCTTCGCCGCCGCCTCGTGCGCGCCGCTCACGACGTTGTGATCCGTGACGGCGATGGCGCCGAGGCCCTGGTCGCGCGCGGTCGCCAGCAGCACCTCGACCGGCGTCGCGCAGTCGTGGCTGTGGTCGGTGTGCATGTGCAGGTCGACGTCGATCGTCCGGCGCCCGCCGATCCGCTTGGCCAGGTCGGCGTCGCCCGCCAGCGGATGGCGGCGCGAAACCACGCGCTCGTAGACGGACTCCAGCCGGTCGGCCACGTGGCTCCAGCGCAGCTCGTCGCGCAGCGGCTCCGCCGCCGCCCGCAGCCGTTCGCGCAGCGGCGCGTCCTCGATCAGCCGGCGCAGCTGCGCGCCCATCGTGTCGGCGTCGTCGGCGGCGAACAGCAGTCCCCGCTCGCCCTCGGCCAGGACCTCTTCGTAGACCGCAAGCGAAGGCGCGAGCGGCACCGCGCCGGCGCCGACCGCGCGCAGCAGCATCGCCGGCGCGGGCCGCGCGCCGTCCGAGCCGGCGACGGCGAGATGCGCGCCTGCGAACGGGTCGCCGTCGGCGATGAAGCTCACGTGGCTGCGCAGCCCAGCGCGCAGGGGCGTCGAGCTCGATGGCCCGCGAACGCTGCGCACGACCACGTCGAACGGCGCGTCGTCGTCGAGCCGGCGCAGGGCGCGCAGGAACAGCCGCAGTGCGCCACGCTCCTCGTCGTCGGCGAAGCCGATCTGCACGCGGCCGTCCATCGGCGCCGGCTCGAGCAGGTCGGCGCCCGGCCCGATGACCTCGTAGTCCGCCGGGAACGCGCGCGCGAGCACAGGTCGCGGGTCGCCTCGAAGCTCGCCAGCCGCGCGTCGAGCCGGCCGAAGACGAGCTGCACGAGCCGGCGCGCCACCTGGGTGGCGACCACACGCTCGGTCGGCGCGTGGAACGTGCCGACGTTGAGCGCGCGCGAGTGGCGCAGCGCGACGCTCGCCACGCTCGGCGCCCACGGCTCATGGACGTGGACGACGTCGAGCCGGGTGTCGTCGAGCAGCTGCTCGACGGTGCGCGAGACGTCGATCGGAAGCGTCGCGCGCGACCGTCCGCTCAGGGGCTGCCCCATCGCCTCGCCGACCGCGACGACCTCGACCGTGCCCTCCGCGGGGGCGACGCCGGCGCGGACGGCGCGGCGGCCGTCGCGCACGCGTCCGGCCGAGCGCGACGGCGCGACGATCAGGACGGCGTGGCCGCGGGCGGCCAGCTCGTCGGCGACGCGCGCGACGTGGA
>VAYD01000245.1 GCA_005883905.1 Actinomycetota bacterium | reverse complement strand
GCCGGGCGGCATGTGCAGCCCCGGCACGCACCGGAAGATCGCGCCGACGTCGATCGCCTCGCCCGCGCGCGGCGGGCCCCACGTCCAGCGGTAGCCCCACCGGGCCAGCGCGCCGACGACGGGCAGCAGATCACGCGCGCGCTCGGTCAGCTCGTAGTCCACGCGCGGGGGCACCTCGCGGTAGCGCTGGCGGGTCAGCAGGCCGTCGGCGACCATCCGGTTCAGCCGCGAGCGCAGCTGCTCGGTCGAGATCCCCGGCAGCACCCGCTGAAGCTCGACGAAGCGACGCGGCCCGGCGGCAAGGTCGCGGACGATCAGCAGCGTCCACTTGTCGCCGACCAGATCGAGCGCCCGGGCGTCCGGTGCCCACTGGTTGTACGGGTGCCGCTTGGGCGGGGGAACGGTGGCCATCGTCGGGGGACCTCTTTCTCTTCCGTGGGACTGGCTGCAAGGGCCCCTCAGCCAAGGAAGAGGTTACTCGTCCGACACGTTTCTAGGGCGATTTCGCCACGAAATGGCCAAATGTCGCACCGGTGTTCGGCGTGCCGAGAAACCTGAATCTTCTGGCGCATGTTTCGCCCGGCCACGTCGTTGCAGCTCAATGAGTGGGAAACGAACCCACGACCACGACGAGTCATGGGCAGGGGGCCCGATGGGAAACGTCATCAGGCTGGACGAGCGCCGTAGCGCGCGCCAGGCGGCGATCGAAGACGCTCCGACGCGGCTGAGAGCCACCTTCTTCTTCGACCTTGCGTCGCCGTTCACGTACCTCGCGGCCGAGCGCGTCGACCGCATGTTCCCGGCGCTCACCTGGCGCCCGGCGCTGAGCGAGGCGCTGCACGCCGGCGACGCGCTGTCCGCGACCGTCGACCGCGAGGCCGCACAGGCCTCCGCGGAGCAGCGCGCGCAGCTGCTCCACATGCCGCTCGTCTGGCCCGACGGCTATCCGACCGGGGCGCGCGTCGCGATGCGCGTCGCGGCGCTCGCGGCCGCGAACGGCGGTCAAGCGGCGCCGTTCGTCCTCGCCGCCAGCCGCCTGGCGTTCTGCGGCGGGTTCGACCTCGACGATCCCGAGGTGCTGGCCGAGGCCGCCGCCGCGGCCGGGCTCGGGTTGCCCGAGGTGATGGCGGCCGCCGGCGACCGCTCGCGCGACGGCGAGATGGAGGCCACCGGCCTGCGCCTGCTGGCGCAGGGCGCCGACCGCCTGCCGGTCCTGAAGGTCGGGCGAACGCTCTTCTGCGGCGAGCACCGGATCGCCGAGGCCGCCGCCGCGGTCCGCCGCCGGCCGCGCCATGTGGAGAGCAGGACGACGCAGGTCCCGCACGCCGGCTGATGCGCCGCGGCCTGACGCTGGCCCTCGCGGCGCTCGCCGCGACATTGGGGTCAGGCACGTTTGTCGCATCGGCCGAGGTCGGGCCCGGCGACGCGCTGCTCGGCAACGGCCGCCACCTGCAGCCGTTCGGCCGCATGACTACCGTCGGCCAGTTCCCGACCGGCGGCGCGCTCACGCGCGACGGGCGCTTCTACTGGGCCGTCGGCACCGGGCGCGGCGCCAACGACATCCGGATCGTCGACGTCGCGACCGGCACGGTCGTCCAGACGCTGCAGCTGCCCGGCATGTCCGGCGGCATCGCGATGGACCGCAAGCGCTCGCGCGTCTACGTCTCGGGCGTCCACGACTCGTCGTACGCCGACCAGAAGATGCCCGACGGCACACCGGGCAAGGACGGCGACGTCATCCACGTCTACGACTACAACGCCCGTGGGCACGCGAGCTTCGTGAAGGTCATCCCGGTCCCGCCGCAGTCGGGCGCGCCGACGCCGCAGAGCTTCCCGCCGACGAACTCCACGAAGATCGCATGGCCCGACCGGCTGGCGATCTCGCCCGACGGCTCGATGCTGCTCGTGCCGCTCAACCTGGCCGACAGCGCCGCGATCGTCGACACCGCGACCGGCGGCGTGCGCTACGTCGATGCCGGCCACTACCCCTACGGCGCGGCGATCCTGCCCGGCAAGAAGTTCGGCCTGGTGAGCAACGAGACGCCCGGCACCGTCTCCGTGGTCGACCTGCAGGGAGGGAAGGTCGTCAAGACGATCCAGGTCGGCGCGCACCTCTCGCATCCCGAGGCGATCGCGCTGGACACCAGGCGCCACCGCGCGTTCGTCGCGATCGCCAACTCCGACCAGGTCTCGGTGATCGACACCGACTCCTTCCAGGTGGAGCAGACGTTGAGCGTCGCGCGCGCGGAAGGCATCGGCTCCTCGCCGACCGCGGTGGCGGTGGGCCACGGCAGGCTGCTGGTCGCCGAGTCCGGCGCCGAGAGCCTCGCGGTGTTCAGCCTCGACAGGCTGCGGTTCGTCGGCCGCATCCCGACCGCGGAGTACCCGAGCGACGTCGCGGTGACGAGCAAGAAGCTCATCTGGCTCAGCGCCAAGGGCCTCGGCACCGGGCCGAACACCAACGGCCCGGACCCGCAGTCGCCCAACGACTCCGACAACGCGATCAACTCGTTCCAGTACCTGCCGCTGCTCAACGTCGGCTCGGTCGGCATCGCCGCGTTCCCGAGCGACACGCTGATCCGCGGCAAGCTCACCAGGCGCGCCAACGCCGCGATCCGCCCGACGAACGCGGAGCCCGCGCCGCCCGACACGCCGCTGCGCCCCGGCGGCCCGATCAAGCACGTCTTCTACATCGTGCGCGAGAACCGCACCTACGACCAGATCCTCGGCGACGACCCGCGCGGCAACGGCGACCCGAACCTCGCGCTCTTCGGCGAGCAGATCACCCCCAACGCGCACGCGCTCGCCCGGCGCTTCCCGCTGCTCGACCACGTCTTCGCCAACTCCGAGGCCTCGATCGATGGGCACTTCTGGACCAGCGCCGGCGCCGTCAGCGATTACGTCCACAAGGCCTGGTTCCAGAACTACGGCGGCCGCGAGCGCCCCTACGACTTCGGCGTCTACGCCGTCACCTGGCCGCCCAACGGCTTCCTGTTCGACCAGGCCGAGCGCCAGGACATCTCGTACTTCAACTACGGCGAGGCGATCGCCGGCACCGTCGGGGTCTTCCCCGACAAGGACCGCAGCAACGACGAGCTGCAGCGCGTGCTGACGAAGATGGCGAAGTCCGACCTCGGCCCCAACGGCTGCTACCCCAACGACGCCTCGATCGGCAAGGACGCGATCCTCAGCGCCGCCGGCCCGCGCGTCGAAGTCTTCGACACGAGCCCGCCGCTCGGCGCGCCGCCCGGCTCCGAGTCGCGCTTCGATTGCTTCAAGACGCGCTTCACCGCGCAGGTCGCGACCGGCACGGTACCGGCACGGTGCCGACGTTCAACTACCTGGTGCTGTCCAACGACCACACCGAGGTGCTGAGCGCCGGCGCGCGCACGCCGCGCGCGATGATCGCCGAGAACGACCAGGCGCTCGGCGACATGGTCGACCTGATCTCGCACTCGTCGATCTGGAAGTCGAGCGCGATCTTCGTCGTCGAGGACGACTCGCAGGACGGCGCCGACCACCTCGACGCGCACCGCATCCCGGCGTTCGCGATCAGCCCGTTCGCGAAGCAGGGCGCGGTCGTCAGCACGCGCTACGACTTCCTCTCGTTCATCCGCTCGATGGAGCTGATCATGGGCATGCGCCCGCTCGGCCTGGGCGACCGCCTCGCCACGCCGATGTACGACGCGTTCCAGGCGCAGCCGAGCAACGACGCGCCCTACGACGCGATCCCGGCGACGGTCGACCTGCTCGAGCGCAACCCGTCGAGCGGCCCGGGCGCCGCGGCGTCGGCGCGGCTCCCGCAGGGCCTCGACGAGATCCCCCAGCGCGAGATGGACGCGCTGCTGTGGAAGTCCGTGCACGGCTGGGACTCCAAGCCGCCGCCACCCGGCCCCAACGCGGTCGCCGTGGACGCCGACGGATAGACCCGGGACAATCCCGGGTCCATGCTCCGGCGTCCCCTGCGCTACGCGTACGAAAAGCTTGGCCCGCGCTACCCGCGGTGGGCGATCTGGGTGCAGTTCCAGTTCGCCTACGTGGTCGTCCTGGGTGGCGTCGGGCTGCTGACGCTGTACGTCAACCTCGACAGCTCGTCGTTCTGGCAGATCCTGCTGGTCGGCTGGTTCTTCGTCCTGATCGAGAACCTCGTCTCGCTGAAGGTCGTCAACAAGCTGCTGCGTCCCGCCGACCCCTGGCTGCGCGGCGCTCGCACGCCTGAGACGGCGCTCGCAGCCTGGCGCGCGTTCGCCGGCCTGCCGATCGACTTCCTGCGCCACCGCCGCGCGCTCGTCGTCGTCGGGAACGTCGTCCCGATCTCGATCTTCGTCACGCTCGAGCTCGACAAGGCGTTCTTTCCGGCCTTCCTGATCGTCTGCGTCACCGCGTCGATCGTCCTCCTGTACGGAATCCTGCTGCGCTTCTTCGCGCTCGAGCTCGTGATGTCGCCGCTGCTCGAGGAGACCTCCTGCGAGCTGCCCGACGACACCGAGCTCAAGGACATCACGGTGCCGCTGCGCACGCGCCTGCTCGTCGCGCTGCCGGCGATCAACGTGATCACGGGCGTCGTCGTCGCGGGCTTCGCCGCGCCGCACAACAGCCTCGGCTCGCTCGGCGCCGGTGTGCTGCTCGCGATCGCAGTGGCGTTCACGATCTCGCTCGAGCTGTCGCTGCTGCTCACGCGCTCGATCGTCGAGCCGCTGGAGGACCTTCGCATCGCGACACAGCGCGTCCGCGGGGGCGACCTGGACGCGCGCGTGCCGGTGCTCGGCACCGACGAGACAGGGCTGCTGGCGGCGTCCTTCAACGGGATGGTGAGCGGGCTGCGCGAGCGCGAGCAGCTGCGGGAGGCGTTCGGTGCGTTCGTGGACCCGGCGCTGGCCGATCGCGTGCTCCAGGAGGGGACGATCCTCCGTGGCGAGGAAGTCGACGTGACCGTCCTGTTCCTCGACATCCGCGGGTTCACCGCGTTCGCCGAGCGCGCCGGCGCCGCCGAGGCGGTCGCGCGGCTCAACGAGTTCTACGAGCTCGTCGTGCCGATCATCGTCGAGCACGGCGGCCACGCGAACAAGTTCGTCGGCGACGGCCTGCTCGCGGTCTTCGGCGCGCCCGACACGCTGCCCGATCACGCCGACCGCTGCGTCGCCGCGTCGCTGGCGATCGCCCGGCGAGTCGAGGCCGAGCAGGGCGGGCGCGTGAGCATCGGCATCGGCGTGAACTCCGGCGACGTCGTCGCCGGCACGGTCGGTGGCGGCGGGCGCGTCGAGTTCACCGTCATCGGCGATGTCGTGAACACTGCCGCGCGCGTCGAGGAGGCCACGCGCCAGACCGGCGACGTGATCCTCGTCACCGCCGCGACGCGCGACCTGCTGCGCGAGGACCACGGCGGCCTGGCGCAGTTCTACGACCGCACGGACCCCGACCGGGTCGGCTAGCTCCTACGGCAGGACCAGCCCCGCGAGGATCTGCTGGTCGAACGCGTCCTCCTCGCTGGCGTCCATCGCCGCGGCGTAGGGCGCCAGCGGATAGGTCATCGCGACCTCGGCCAGCAGGTCGTCGAACGTGCCTGTGTGGTCGAGCTGCTGCGGATCCTTCGTGAGAGTGCTCTGCTCCGACATGGGCAGTCCTCCATTCCTCTCTCGTGTGCGTTCCGCTCACACGTTGCGTCGCCAATGCACCACCCAGGTAAACATCCTGTGGCGCCGCCCGCAAGGGACCGGACGTAGGATCCGCGGATGACCACGCAGGCCGAGCAGTCCACCCAGCTTCACGGCGGTCGCCTGATCGCCAAGCGCCTCAAGGCGTACGGCGTCACGAGGCTCTTCACGCTCTCCGGGGGACACCTCTTCTCGGTGTACGACGGGTGCAGGGAAGAAGGCATCGCGATCGTCGACGTGCGCCACGAGCAGGCCGCGGCGTTCGCCGCCGAGGGGTGGGCGAAGGTCACCCGCGAACCGGGCGTCGCCGCGCTGACCGCCGGGCCCGGCGTGACGAACGGCATGAGCGCCATGGCAGGTGCGTTGCAGAACCACTCGCCGATGCTGGTGCTCGGCGGGCGCGCGCCGCAGATGCGCTGGGGCCAGGGCTCGCTGCAGGAGATCGACCACGTGCCGTTCGTGCGGCCGGTGACGAAGCTCGCCGCGACGGCCGATTCGACCGCCGACATCCCGCGGCTGGTCGACGAGGCGCTGGCGACCGCGCTGCGCCCGCACTCGGGCCCGACGTTCGTGGACCTGCCGCTGGACTACGTGTTCATGGAGGCGCAGGAGCCGGAGGCCGAGGGCGGGCTGCCGGACCCGCTCGACGAGCGCGAGGCCGATGGAGTCGAGCGCGCGATCGCCTTGTTGGCCGACGCGGGCCGCCCGGTGATCATGGCCGGCACCGACCTCTACTGGGGCAAGGGCGAGCGCGCGCTGATCGAGCTCGCCGAGCGCCGCGGCATCCCGGTGTTCCTCAACGGGCTGGCGCGCGGCTGCGTGCCCGCCGACCACGAGCTCTTCTTCTCGCGCGCGCGCAGCGAGGCGCTCAAGGGCGCCGACGTCGCGCTGGTCGTCGGCGTGCCGATGGACTTCCGCCTGGGCTTCGGCGGCTCGTTCGGCGAGGACACGCAGATCGTCGTGCTCGGCCGCACGGAGCCGGAGCGCGAGCATCCGCGCGCGCCTGCCGTCGAGTTGTACGGCGGGATGGACGCGACGCTGCGCGCGCTGACCGGCGACGGAGCGGACACGTCGGCGTGGGTCAAGCGGCTGCGCGTGATCGAGACCGACAAGCGCGCCGCCGAGGACGCGGAGCTCAACGATGGCCGCTCGCCGCTGCACCCGATGCGCCTGTACAAGGAGCTCGGCGAGGTGCTCGACCGCGACGCGATCGTGATCGGCGACGGCGGCGACTTCGTCTCCTACGCCGGCCGCGTCATCGATTCCTATGAGCCGGGCTGCTGGCTCGACCCAGGGCCCTACGGCTGCCTGGGCTCCGGGCCGGGCTACGCGCTGGCGGCGAAGCTCGCGCGGCCCGACAAGCAGGTCGTGCTGCTGCTCGGCGACGGCGCGTTCGGCTTCAGCGCGATGGAGTTCGACACGCTCGCGCGCCACGGCGTCAACGTCGTCGGCGTGATGGGCAACAACGGGACGATGGAGTTCCTCTACGGCTACTCGATCGCCGCCGACCTGCGGCCGGGCACGCGCTACGACCAGATCGTCGAGACGCTCGGCGGCCATGGCGAGCTCGTCGACAAGCCCGAGGACGTGAAGCCCGCGCTGGCGCGCGCGTTCGAGTCCGGCAAGCCGGCGCTCGTCAACGTGCTCACGGACCCGACGGTCGTGTACCCGCGCAAGTCGAACCTGGCCTAGAAAAAAAGGAAGCCCCCCGCAAGCGGGAGGCTTCCAAGTTGGCCCCAACAGGACGGGCAGGGGTACGTGCCTTGAAGGGGCCGGGTAAGCGGTTCAGGCGGCGGGAGGCGCCGATTCGATGCGGCTTCGCCCGAACCTATGAGGCCGGGATGAGGCAACGACCTTTCGGCACGTTGTCCCTGGACCCGACGTCTCGCAGTATCGAGGGCGTGTCAGGGGACCGACAATCATCCATTCGTCCAAGCCCGATCCCAAATATGACGACGCGGGTAGTGGTGTATTGCGGGCGGGTCGGCGCGCCCCTCAGCCCGTGCCGGCTCGCCCCCTGGTTTGATCGAGGGCCGCGCCGACCAGGATGTCGTGCTCCGAGATCTCGATCTCGTCGAGTCCGAACGCACGCACCGTTTCGAGGAGGATCACGATGCCCGCGACGATTGTGGGCGCGCGATCGGGGTGCAGGCCGCGGACCTCGCGGCGCTTCGAGTTCGGCAGGATCGCCAGCCGGGCGAGGATCTGCTCGAGGTCGCCGGCGGTGATGTGTGAGCCGTGGATCCTGTTGGGGTCATACGGCTGGACGTCATGCGCGATCGCCGCGGCGGATGTTGCGGTTCCGGCCACCGCGATCAGCATTTCGACCCCGGGACGCGGGGGCAGCACCGCGTCGAGCACCTCGCGCACCGCGGCGGTCAGCCGCTGCAGCTCGGCGGGCTCGGGCGGGTCGTGGTGCAGGTGGCGCTCGGTGAAGCGCACGACTCCCATCTGCAGCGAGGTGCTGAAGCCCGACGATCTCCGTCGAGCCGCCGCCGATGTCGACGACCGCGACATGCTCGGCGTCCTGGCGCTCGGCGGTTGCCCCCAGGAACGTCAGCCGCCCTTCCTCGTGGCCGGGAAGCACGCGCGCGTCGATGCCGTAGACGTCACAGACGCGCGCGAGGAACTCGTCGCCGTTGGCGGCGTCGCGCACCGCGCTGGTCAGGAGCCCGATCGTCGCCTCGGCGCGGTGCTCCTCGATCAGCTTGCGGTAGTCGGCCAGGACGCGCTCGACCCGCCCGATCGCCTCGTCGGACAGGCGGCCGCTGTGGTCGACGCCGTCGGCCAGTCGCGTGACGTTCGTCCGGCGCTCGAGCTGCGTCGCGCCGTGCTCGTCGACGTCGGCGATCAGCAGGCGCGTGGAGTTCGAGCCGATGTCGACGACCGCGACGCGCTTCATCCGGCGGGGTGGGGGAGCGGTTCGCCGGCGAGGCCGGACAGCAGGTTGTCGACGGCCACGGCGGTCATGCGCTCGCGTGCCGCGCGCGTGGCCGAGCCGATGTGCGGGACGACGAGCACGTGCGAAGCATTCAGGATCGGGTCGTCGGACGGCGGCGGCTCGGGATCGGTCACGTCGAGCGCGGCCGTGATGTGCGTCGTTGCGAGCAGCGCGGCCTGGTCGACCAGGCCGCCGCGCGCGGTGTTCACCAGGATGGTGCCGGGACGCATCACGGCGAGTGCTCGCGCGTCGATCAGGTGGCGCGTGTGCTCGTTTAGCGGCACGTGCAGCGAGACCACGTCGGCCCGGGCCAGCGCGGCGTGCAGGTCGTCGGCGCGCCCCACGAGCTCGACCTCCATCCCGAACGCCTCCGCGCGCTGCGCGGTCGCGCGGCCGATCCGCCCGGCGCCGACGATCGCCAGCCGCGCGCCGCGCAGCTCGAGCCCGACGTAGCCCTGCGGCTCCCAGGTTCGCCAGCGCCCGGCGCGGGCGTCGTCGCGAGCGGCGACGAGGTGGCGCGCGGCGGCGAGCAGCAGCGCCATCGCCAGGTCGGCGGTCGCGTCGGTCAACACGTCGCCGGT
>VAYD01000244.1 GCA_005883905.1 Actinomycetota bacterium | reverse complement strand
TGACGACGTTGGTCACAGCGGAGTCCCTTTCGATGCCAGGTACGACGGAGCGGAACAGTATGCGGTGGTACGTTCGGGCGTATGAGCACCACCACCGCCCCGCTTGAGAACTTCATCGACGGCGAGTTCGTCGCCGCCGAACAGGGCGGCACCGACGCCGTCCTCAACCCCGCCACCGGTGAGGAGATCGCCCAGGTCGCCGCCTCCACCCAGGCCGACGTCGATCGTGCCGTCAAGGCAGCCCGCACCGCGTTCGACGCCGGGTGGAGCACCGCCACGCCCGGCGAGCGCTCGCTCGCCCTGCTGAAGCTCGCCGACGCGATCGAGGAGCGCGCCGACGAGATCGCGCAGCTCGAGGCCGCCAACGCCGGCAAGCCGATCAACGCGTTCAAGGACGACGAGATCCCGTTCATGGTCGACAACCTGCGCTTCTTCGCGGGCGCGGCGCGCAACCTCGAGGGCAAGGCGGCCGGCGAGTACGTCGAGGGCTACACGTCCTGGATCCGCCGCGAGCCGGTCGGCGTCATCGGCCAGATCGCGCCGTGGAACTACCCGCTGATGATGGCCGTCTGGAAGATCGGCCCGGCGCTCGCCGCCGGCAACACGATCGTGCTGAAGCCGGCCCCGACGACGCCGATCACGACCGTCAAGCTCGCCGAGATCGCCGCCGAGTTCCTGCCCAAGGGCGTGCTCAACGTCGTCACGGGCGGCAACGAGGTGGGCGCCGCGCTGGTCGAGCACGACGACGTGAACATGGTGTCGCTCACCGGCTCGGTCGAGACCGGCAAGTGGATCGCCGAGCACGCGGCCAAGACGCTCAAGCGCGTGCACCTCGAGCTCGGCGGCAAGGCGCCTGTCGTGGTCTTCGACGACGTCGACATGGAGACCGCCATGGAGACGATTGCGGGCACCGGCTACTACAACGCCGGCCAGGACTGCACGGCGGCGACACGGGTGCTCGCCGCCAGGGGCGTCTACGACGACGTGGTCAGCGGCCTCGCCGAGCAGGCGAAGGGCATGGTCATGGGCGACACGCTGAGCGCGGACACGACGCTCGGCCCGCTGAACTCGGCTCGCCAGCGCGAGCGCGTCGAGGGCTTCCTCGAGCGCAAGCCGGCCAACGCGGAGATCGTCACGGGCGGCAACGAGCCCGACTCGCCCGGCTTCTTCCTGGAGCCGACCGTCGTCGCCGGCCTCAATCAGGACGACGAGATGGTCCAGCGCGAGATCTTCGGCCCGGTCATCACGGTGCAGCCGTTCAGCGACGAGGAGCAGGCGGTCAACTGGGCCAACGGCGTCAAGTACGGCCTCGCGTCGTCGGTCTGGACGCGCGACGTCGGCCGCGCCCTGCGCGTCTCCAAGGCCCTGCGCTTCGGCTGCGTTTGGATCAACGACCACATCCCGATCGCCTCCGAGATGCCCCACGGCGGCTACGGCCAGTCCGGCTACGGCAAGGACCTCTCGATGTACGCCGTCGAGGAGTACACGAACGTCAAGCACGTGATGGCGTCGCTCGGGTAGCGCCGCGACCACGGGGTCAGGTCTTTCTTTGCCGTACGGCAAAGAAAGACCTGACCCCCTCGGCGGCGCCCGGATCAGTGGGCGCCGCTGAGCAATAACGGAACTTCCGCCCGCAGAAGCGGTTACAGTCGGCGGGGAGCCCTCTTGGAAGCCGCAAGCGTCCACGCACCCGCCGGTCTCCACCGAATCTCGGTCCCGCTCCTGCGGCTGAGATCCGATGAGCAGCTTGTAGCGCTCTTCCGGCAGGGCGACGAGGACGCGTTCCAGGTCATCCACGAGCGCTATCGCCAGCGTCTGTTCGCGTATGCGCGCCAGATGCTGTCCCGATCGCGCTCGGACGCCGAGGATGCGATGCAGGACGTCTTCCTGCGCGCCTACGGGGCGCTGCGGGCCGACGACCGCCCTGTGACGCTTCGCGCGTGGCTCTACAAGGTCGCGCACAACCGCTGCATCGACCAGCTGCGCCGGCCGATGCCCGCCGCGGTGGACCTGTTCGACATCACGCGCGGGCCGTCGCTGCTGGACCCGCTCGAGCAGGCCGAGCGGCGCGAGGACCTGCGCCGGCTCGTCAACGACGTGCGGCGGCTGCCCGACCAGCAGCGCTCGGCGCTGCTGATGCGCGAGATGGAGGGCCTGACCTACAAGGAGCTGTCCGACGCGCTGGCGGTCTCGGTGCCGGCCGTGAAGTCGCTGCTGGTCCGCGCGCGGATCGGCCTGGTCGAGGCGATCGAGGCGCGCGACACCGCGTGCTGCGACATCCGCCTCGACATCGCGGCCGCGACCGACAAGGGCGTACGCGCCAGCGGCCGCGCGCGGCGCCACATGCGCGAGTGCGCGCCGTGCCGCGAGTACCGCATCGCGCTGCGCGGCGAGCTCAAGCAGCTCAACGGACTGGGCGGCGGCCACGGCCTGTTCGGCGCAGGCGCGAAGGTGCTCGGACTCGGCGGAGCGGGCTCGAGCGCTGCAGCGGGTGGCGGCGGCGCGGCTGCCGGTGGCGGCGGCGCAGCGCTGGTGGGCGGCAGCGCGGTTGCCACCAAGGTGGCGGTGATCGCGTGCTGCGCGGCCGTGGTAGGCGGCGGCGCCGTCGAGGTGCAGAAGGCCACCGCTCCGCCCAGGCACCAGCCTGCGGTGCGCCAGGTCGTCGCCCCGCACCCGGCGTCCGTGCCCGCGCCGCGACCCATCGCGGTCCATCGACACGCGACCGCTTCACCGCAGGGGGAGGTCGTGCAGAAGACGGTCCCGACGCCCGCCGGCGCTGCGCCCGAAGCACCGCCCGCAAGCGACTCGCCGGTGGTCGACCAGTCCAACGGCGGCATGCTGGCCCCGGACGAGACGGACCAGTCGACAGCGACCGTCCCGGCCAACGGCGACACGACCACGCCGCAGGACCCCACCA
>VAYD01000243.1 GCA_005883905.1 Actinomycetota bacterium | reverse complement strand
ACGTCGACCTGCGGCGACACGGCGCGGTTCAGGGCGCGAAGGGCGAGCACGACACGATCGAGCGCGCCCGCATCGTCTACGGTGGGCGCGCGGCCGACACCCTCATCGGCGGGCCGCACGCGGACGTCCTCGACGGCGGGCTCGGCGCCGACCTGTTCGCGCGCATCGCCGGCGGCGACATCGTGCGCGCCCGCGACGGGCGCCGCGACGTGATCCGCTGCCGCGGCGTGCCGCGGCGCATGAACGTGGACCAGCGCGACGCCGTGCGAAACTGCCCGCCCGGGCGCGTCTTCAGGCCTCGCTGATGGTTTGACCAGCGTGCGATCGGTCCTGCTCGCTGTCGCGTTCCTCGCACTGCCCGTCCCCGTCTGCGCGGCGAAGGCGACGGTCGCTGCCAGTGTCGAGTTCTTCGACGACTACAAGGTCAGCGACGCCGTGTTCACGGTGAGCGCGGTGGGAGACGCCGACGACGACACCATGCAGTCCACGATCACGCGCGGCGAGTACGGCGAGCCGCTTGCGGTCTTCGTCGACGACACCGTGGGCGCCATCGCGGCCGCCGGCTGTGAGCAGGTCGATGCAACGCGCGTGCGCTGCGACGCGTTGACGCCCGGGCCGCCCGCGGACGCCGAGATCAACCTCGACGGCGGCCCCGGGAACGACCACCTGTACGGCGGCGACGGAACGGCCCTGCTCGCCGGCGGGGACGGCGACGACGTCCTCGACGGGTCGCAGCGCCACAGCGGCCGGCTCGAAGGCGGCCCGGGGGCCGACCGCCTCATCGGGCCGGCGCCAAGCCCGCACCTGCCGTTCGGCGGGCCGCTGGCGGACGGCGGGCCAGGCCCCGACGTCATCACCGGCAACGCGGTCGTCACGTACGCGGACCGCACGCGGCCCGTTCGCGTCGACCTGCGGTCATCGGGGCCCACACAGGGCGAACGAGGCGAGGGCGATGTGATCAGCGGTCCCAACGCGGTGATCGGCGGCCACGGTGCCGACACCCTGATCGCGGGCGATTCGCGCGCCGAGCTCATGGGCGGCCCTGGGAACGACCGGCTTGTCGGCGGCCCCGAGGGGGACGAGCTGTTCGGTGACGCCGGCGCGGACGTGCTCCGGGGCGGCGCCGGCGACGACGAGCTCCTGGCGGGCACGACCCGCGACGGCGACACGATGCACGGCGGTCCTGGCGACGATCGCTTCCTTCCCAGCCCGGGTCCCGATGTGCTCGCGGGAGATGGAGGCGCCGACACCATGACGGGCGTCGGCAGGCGCGACGTCGTGCGTGCACGGGGGGGCGGCCCTGACGAGGTTGCCTGCATCGCGCCGCCCGCCCGGGTCACGGTCGACCGCCTCGACCTGGTCCTGGGTTGCCCGCGCGCCCGCGTGTTCCGGCGTGGATCGCCGCGCCCGCGCGTCACCCAGATCGGCTCCGACGACGAGCTTGACGCGCCGTCCGCCGGCCGTAGTGCACGCGTCGCGATCGGATGCCCGGTCGACATGCCGGTGCCGTGCGTGGTCCAGGTCCGGCTCCGCGACCAAGTGGGCTTCGCCGGGAGCGGGCGCGTCGTCGCACGGCCCGGGTTCTCCGTCGGCGGTGAGATCCTGCTGACGCAGCGCGCTTCGCACAGAGCGCGGTGCTCGGGGCGACTGCGGCTCGGGTACGCGATCACCTACAGGGCGGGCGACGGCACCGTCCTGCGCCTGCGCCGCCGGCACAGCGAGCCGGTGCGACGAAGTACCGCGTGCTGAGCGGCGCGGGATAGCATGCTCGCCCCCATGGCAGCCACCCCAAGCGCCCAGTACTCGCTCACGATCCGCGTCGAGATCGGCAACAAGCCCGGCATGCTCGGGCGTGTGGCCGGTGCGATCGGCGCTGCGGGCGGCGTGATCGGCGCGGTCGACATCGTGGACCTCAAGGACGACAAGCTCGTGCGCGACATCACGGTCGACGCGGTCGGGCCGGGGCAGTGGAGCGCGATCACGGCGGCGCTCGACGAGCTCGAGGACGTCAGCGTGGTCGACACCACCGACCGGACGTTCCTGATGCACCTCGGGGGCAAGATCGAGCAGCGCAACAAGCACGCGCTGAAGACCCGCGACGACCTCTCGATGGCCTACACGCCGGGCGTCGCGCGCGTCTGCACGGCGATCGCGGAGGACCCTGAGAAGGCCTTCCAGTACACGATCAAGCGCAACACCGTGGCCGTCGTCAGCGACGGCACCGCTGTGCTCGGCCTCGGCGACATCGGCCCGCGCGCGGCGATGCCGGTGATGGAGGGCAAGGCGATGCTCTTCAAGGAGTTCGCCGGCGTGGACGCGTTCCCGATCTGCCTGGACACCAAGGACCCCGACGAGATCGTCGAGACCGTCAAGCGGATCGCGCCGGGCTTCGGCGGCATCAACCTCGAGGACATCTCGGGCCCGCGCTGCTTCGAGATCGAGCGCCGGTTGAAGGCCGAGCTCGACATCCCGGTCTTCCACGACGACCAGCACGGCACCGCGGTCGTCGTGCTCGCCGCGCTGCTCAACGCGTGCAAGCTGACCGGCCGCGACCTGATGGACCTCAACGTGCTGATGGTCGGCCTCGGCGCCGCGGGGATCGCCGTCACCCAGATCCTCATGAACGCCGGCGTGCGCAACATCGTCGGCTGCGACTCGCGCGGTGCGATCCACACCGAGCGCGAGGACTACCTCGACGGCTCGATGCCGGAGATGAAGCGCTGGTACGCCGAGTCGACCAACCCGGAGCGGCGCGACGGCGACCCCAACGACCTGCTCGAAGGCATGGACCTGCTGATCGGGCTCAGCGGGCCCGGCGTCATCCGCCCCGAGTCGCTGGAGGCGATGAACCAGGACGCGCTCGTGTTCGCGATGGCGAACCCGACGCCCGAGGTGGCGCCCGAGGAGGCCGGGTCGCGCGTGCGCGTCATGGCGACGGGCCGCTCGGACTACCCGAACCAGATCAACAACGTGCTCTGCTTCCCCGGCATCTTCCGCGGCGCGCTGGACGTGCGCGCCGAGCAGATCACCGAGGACATGAAGATGGCCGCGGCCCGCGCGATCGCCAAGATCGTCCAGGGCCCCGAACTGCGCGAGGACTACATCATCCCCTCGGTCTTCAACCGCGATGTCGCGCCGGCGGTGGCCGACGCGGTCGCTGAGGAGGCGCGCAGCAGCGGCATGGCCGCCACCGACCAGAACACGATCGGGTTCGCTGCCATCGACGAGCAACGGATGCGGCCGACGACGGTCTGAGCGATGCGCGTCGCCATCACCGGAGCCTCCGGACTGATCGGCACGCGACTCGGTGGCGCGCTGCGGGCGCGCGGCGACGAGGTCGTTGCGGTCTCGCTGCGGTCGGGCGCACCTTCGCCGGAAGCGCTTTCGGGCTGCGACGCCGTCGTGAACCTCGCCGGCGAGCCGATCGCGCAGCGCTGGACGGGCGCGGTGCGCGAGCGGATCCGCGCGTCGCGGGTGGAGGGCACGCGCGCGCTGGTCGACGCATTGGCGGCGGCCGAGCCGCGCCCACGGGTGCTGGTGAATGCGTCGGGCGTCGGCTACTACGGCGCTCGCGGCGAAGAGCGGGTCGACGAGGACGCGCCGCCGGGCGACGACTTCCTCGCGCAGGTCTGCTTGGCGTGGGAGCGCGAGGCGCAGGCGGCCGCCGACCACGACGTCCGCGTCGTGATCGTGCGCACCGGTGTCGTCCTGGCGAAGTCCGGCGGCGCGCTGGCCAAGATGCTCCCGCCGTTCCGCCTCGGCGTCGGCGGCCCGGTCGCCGGCG
>VAYD01000242.1:508-5874 GCA_005883905.1 Actinomycetota bacterium | reverse complement strand
CGCCAGCGGCGGGCCGTTCCGCGGGCGCTCGCGCGCCGAGCTCGAGGACGTGACCGTCGAGCAGGCGCTCAAGCACCCCACCTGGGCGATGGGCGGCAAGATCACGATCGATTCGGCGACCTTGATGAACAAGGGCCTGGAGCTGATCGAGGCCCACCACCTGTTCGGCCTGCCGTACGACCGCATCGACGTCGTCGTGCATCCGCAGTCCATCGTCCACAGCCTGATCACGCTCAACGACGGCGCGGCGCTCGCGCACCTCGGCCATCCGGACATGCGCGTGCCGATCTCCTACGCGCTGCACCACCCCGAGCGCATCGACGTGCCCGCGATGCGCGCGCTTGATCTCGCCGAGGTGGGCGCGCTCACATTCGAGCGCGTCGACACCGACGCGTTCCCGTGCCTGCGCCTGGCTCGCGAGGCTGCGATCGAGGGCGGCACGGCGCCATGTGTCCTGAACGCCGCCAACGAGGTCGCGGTGCACGCGTTCCTGATCGGGCAGTCGTCGTTCCTCGGCATTCCCGCCGTGATCGAGCAGACGCTCGAGCGCCTCGGCTCGAGGCCGATCCGCGCGTTCGAGACGCTCTACGAGGCCGACCGCGAGGCACGTCAGCTCGCGGGCGAGCTGCTCAGCTCGCGCGCGTAGTTGGCCAGCGAGCGGTTGTAGCGCGGCAGGTGGCGGGCGAGGGCCTCGAGCGCGAGCCCCACCCCGTCGCGCTCGCGCCCGACGTCGGTCAGCGCCAGCGCGAGGAACGCGGTCACGGCGTCGTCGAGCTCGTCCGTGCCGGCGTCGCGCTCGGCGCTCAGCAGCGCGACGCTCTCGTCGGCGTGGCCGAGGTTGCGCAGCGTGCTGGCGAGCTGGATCACCGCGCGGCGGCGGCGGATGCCCGCCAGACCGGCGGCGAGCGCCTCGCGGTAGAGCGGCTCGGCGGCCTCGGGCCGACCGGTGGAGTCGTTGGAGCACGCGCGCTCGAAGAGAGCGGCCCCGTCGCCCGGCGGGCGCTCCGCCGCGAGGGCATCCATCCGCTCGCGGAACTCGCCGGGCTGAAGGTCGTCGAGGCCGTCCCACAGCGAAGCGATGCGCTGCTCCCAGTCGTCCGTTGTCATCATCGGCTGCCCGCCTTCCCTCGACCCCACCCCCTGAACCATCAGTTACGTCCTCGCATTCGTGGGCTTCGCCCTGCTGATCATCCTGCACGAGGCGGGCCACTTCACCGCGGCCAAGGCCGTCGGCATGCGGGTCGAGCGCTTCTCGCTGTTCTTCCCGCCGCTGCTGTTCAAGGTCCGCCGCGGCGAGACTGAGTACGCGATCGGCTCGATCCCGCTCGGGGGCTACGTGCGGATCACCGGGATGAACCCCACCGAGGAGATCCCGCCCGAGCACCAGGACCGCGCGTACTTCCGGATGCCGGTCTGGAAGCGCGTCGTCGTGATCTCCGCCGGTCCGCTCGTGAACCTCGTGATCGCGTTCGTGATCTTCGCGGGCATCTTCGCGATCCACGGCACCTTCCAGACCAGCAACGCGGTCGCGAAGGGCGGGCTCAAGCCGCCCGCGCTCGGCACGCTGCATCCGGCCAGGGCGGCGTCGAGGCGATCCGGGCCGGGATCCAGCGCCATCGCTGCGCGGGCGCGCCGCGCCAGGGCTGCGTCGCCACGACGCCGGCTCGCCTGCTGATCGATCGCAACGGCCAACGGCAGACGCTGCTCGTGCGCCCGCGCTACGACGCGCCCTCGAAGCGGATGCTCATCGGCTTCACCTTCGACGGCAACTACGTCAAGCAGTCGCTGGGCGAGTCGTTCTCGCTCGCCGCCACGCGCTCGTGGCAGATCAGCCGGGACACGGTCAAGGCGATCGCGCGGATCTTCTACTCGTCCAAGGCGCGCAACGACGTCTCCGGCGTCGTGGGCTCCTACGAGGTCACGCAGCAGAGCTTCGGCTTCGACACGACCCAGGCGCTGCTCGTCCTCGGGATCATCTCGCTGAGCCTCGCCGTGGTGAATCTGTTCCCGTTCCTGCCGCTCGACGGCGGCCACATCTTCTGGGCGGTGGCGGAGAAGATCCGCGGCCGGCCGATCCCGTTCAGCGTCATGGAACGCGCCAGCGCGATCGGCTTCATCCTCGTGGTCACGCTGTTCGTCATAGGCCTCTCGAACGACATCGGGAGGCTGCGCGGCGAGGGCTTCGGGGTGCGGTAGCGTTCGCCACGTCGTCACGAGGGAGGACCGATGGAGAGCAGCACCGCCCCGCGCAAGGTGACCGCGACCACGATCGCCGAGGCGTTCCGGCAGACCGTCGCGCACAAGCCCGACGAAGTCGCCATCCGCACCAAGGGGGACGCGTTCACCATCACCTGGGCGCAGCTGCGGGACCGTGTCGACGCGCTCGCCGCGGGCCTCGGGGGCCTCGGTCTGAAGAAGGGCGACAGCGTCGCGCTCATGTTCGGCAACCGCCCCGAGTTCCACATCTCGGACCTCGCCGTGATGATGGTCGGGGGCACGCCGTTCTCGATCTACAACACCTACGCGCCCAACCAGATCGAGTTCGTCGTCTCCGACGCGGGCGCGCGGATCCTGATGACCGAGCAGGCCTACCTGCCGCAGGTGCTCGAGGCGCGCAAGCGGCTGCCGGACCTCGAGCACGTGATCGTCGTCGACGGCGACGTGCCGGAGGGCTGCGTCTCGCTGGCCGAGGTCGAGGGCGCGGGCGGCGACTTCGACGTCGACGCGTCGGTCGCGCAGATCGCCGGCGACGACGTGCTGACGCTGATCTACACGTCCGGCACCACAGGGCCGCCGAAGGGCGTGCAGCTCGTGCATTCGAACCTGCTGAGCGCATGCGAGGGCATCGACGCGCTGATCGAGTTCCCCGAGGACGGGCGCGTCATCTCGTGGCTGCCGAGCGCACACGTCGCCGAGCGCAACGCCCATCACTACATCCCGATCGTCTACGGCCTGCAGATCACGTGCTGCGACAACCCGCGCGAGATCCTGCAGTTCCTGCCCGAGGTTCGCCCGTCGTGGTTCTTCGCCGTGCCGCGCATCTTCGAGAAGCTCAAGGCAGGGCTGGAGACGGCGATCGCCGGGATGCCCGATGAGCAGCGCAAGGCCGCCGAGGAGGGTCTGGAGGCCGCGATCGAGAAGGTGCGCCTGGAGCAGCGCGGCGAGCCCCTGCCCGAGGAGCTCGCGGCGCGCGTGGCGCAGGCCGACGAGCAGTTCTTCAGCGGCTGGCGCGCGATGCTCGGCCTCGACCAGGTCGAAGCGCTGAACGTCGGCGCCGCGCCCACGCCCGTCGAGGTGCTCGAGTTCATGCACGCGATCGGGCTGCCGCTCGCCGAGCTGTGGGGGATGAGCGAGACCTGCGGCGCGGGCGCGGTCAACCCGCCCGACAAGATCAAGATCGGCACGGTCGGCCCGCCGGCGCCGGGCATCGAGATCAAGCTCGACACGGACGGCGAGGTGCTCATCCGCGGCGGCGTCGTGATGAAGGGCTACCGCAACCTGCCCGACAAGACCGCCGAGACGTTCACCGAGGACGGCTGGCTGCGCACCGGCGACATCGGCGAGTTCGACGAGGACGGCTACCTGAAGATCGTCGACCGTAAGAAGGAGCTGATCATCAACGCGGCCGGCAAGAACATGTCGCCGGCGAACATCGAGGCGACCCTCAAGACGGCGTCCCCGTTGATCGGCCAGGCCGCGGTGATCGGCGACCGTCGCGCGTTCAACACCGCGCTGATCGTGCTCGACTCCGACTTCGCGCCCGCGTGGGCGGCACAGCAGGGGATCGCCGACGCGTCGCTGGAGAAGCTGGCCGTGGACGAGCGCGTGCGTGAGGCGGTCGCAGCGGGCGTCGAGGACGCCAACTCGCGCCTGGCGCGCGTCGAGCAGATCAAGAAGTTCCACATCGTCGAGGGCGACTGGCTGCCGGGCGGCGACGAGCTCACCCCGACTATGAAGCTCAAGCGCAAGCCGATCGACCAGAAGTACGCGGCCGAGATCGAGGCGCTCTACAAGCGCTGAGCGACGGCGAGGACCGCGCGCACATGCGCGCGGACTCGCCACGCCGGCAGCGCGCCGGCGGCGAGCTCGACGGCGAACGCCGAGCCGCTCGGCAGCACGTGGTTCTCCCAGCGCGGCGCGCCGCCCGGCACCTGCGGGTAGCGGCCGGCGCGCGTGTGGGCGACGCGGGCGTAGCGGCGCATCAGCGCGGCGTCGGCGCCGGGCTGCAGGATCACGAAGTTCAGGTGCTGGTGAAACCAGATCGAGACGGCCGGCCGCTCGTGCAGGATGAACGTGCGCAGCGCCCGCGTCTCGGGCTCCGAAGCCGGCCGCGGGCCGGAGTCGTAGACGCCGCCCAGGTGCCGCCAGCGCCAGGGGAAGTTCCGGTTGAGATCGACGCCGCGCGCGTTGCCGCGTGTGCCGGCGGCGCTGCCGTCCGGATTGGCGCGGTCGATGAGCAGCAGCTCGACGCCCGGCGGCGGCGTGGCCTTGCGCAGCGCCCGCGTCACGGCGATCCCGGCGCCCTCGTTGCCGTGGATCGAACCGACGACGAGCACCTCCTTCTGCGCATGGCGCGGTCCGACGTGCCGCACGACGATCGGGCGCCCGCCCACCGAGTGGCCGATCGTCTGCGCGCTCGCCGTGGCGCAGCAGACGAGGACGCAGGTGAGGACCACTGCGTGACCTAGGCCGCTGTAAGCACGTTGTGTGGTCATGTCCACGTTCTTCACGGTCCTCGCGGCGTCGGCCGCCCTCGCCGCTGCCCACCATCCCGAGCTGCGCGGCGCGCCGCAGCTGAAGCTCTCCGATGCCCACCATGCCACGCTCACCTTCGCCGCCGACCCGATCGCGCATAGCGGGTCCCGGGTCGACGCCAAGGTCACACTCCCGAACGGGCACGTCGGTCGCCTGCGCCGCACCGGGACGGACGGCAGCGATGCGGTCTACGACGCTCGCGTCTCGTCGTCGCGGGGCCTGCAGGCCGGGCGCAAGTACACGGTGACCTTCCGCCTCGGCGACTCGAAGCCGGTCAAGCGCCTGGTGAAGCTTCGCTAGGCCGCAGCGAGGCTGCGCGCGTCGCGCGCGAGGAGCGCCTCGATCGCCGCGGCGGGCGCCGGGCGGGAGAAGAGGAAGCCCTGGACCAGGCTGATGCCCAGGCCCTCCAGCAGCGTTCGCTGCTCGGCGCGCTCGACGCCCTCGGCGACGACGTGCAGGTGCAGGGCGCGCGCCATGAGCACGACGGCCTCGACGATCGCGCGGTCGGCCGGGTCGGAGTGCAGCTGGCCGACGAACGCGCGGTCGATCTTGATGCCGTCGACCGGGAAGTCGCGCAGGTACCCGAGCGACGAGTAGCCGGTCCCGAAGTC
>VAYD01000242.1:0-497 GCA_005883905.1 Actinomycetota bacterium | reverse complement strand
AGCGCCTGCAGCGTGCGACGCGTCTCGGGGTCGCCGTCGAGCAGCACCGACTCGGTGATCTCGAAGGCGACCGCGCCCGGCGCGATCCGGTGGCGGGCGAGCATCCCGCCGGCGACCTCGACGAGATCCGGGTCGCGCAGCTGGCGAGGGGAGAGGTTGACCGACACGCCCGGAGCGTGGTCGCCCAGGCGATCGCGCCAGTCGGCGTGCTGGCGGCACGCGGCGGCGAGCACGTGGCGCCCGAGCTCGATGATCTGCCCGGACTCCTCGGCGACGGGGATGAACTCCATCGGGGAGATCCACCCGAGGTTCGGGTGCTCCCAGCGCAGCAGCGCCTCGGTGCGTTCGATGCGGCCCGTGCGCAGGTCGACGATCGGCTGGTAGAAGACGTGGATCTCGCCGCGGTCGATCGCGCCGCGCAGCGAGCGCTCGACGCGGGCGCGCGCGCTGGCGCCGGCGCGCAGCGCCGGGCTGGCGAGCTCCGACGCGCCGCGGCC
>VAYD01000241.1 GCA_005883905.1 Actinomycetota bacterium | reverse complement strand
CGGTGCTGCCGCGGCGACGATGGCGCCATGGTGCCCTGGCCGATCCGAAGCGTCTGCGCCGGCGCCGCCGGCACGGCGGCGCTGACGCTCGCGTATGCGGCAGAGCGCCGCATTCGGCGGCGCGCCGGCCCGCTGGACTACGACGACTCGCTCGTCCCCGGCGAGATCGTGGCCGGTGTGATGCACCTGCCGCACGTGACCGCGCGCGACGAGCGCGATCTCGGGTTGCTGCTGCGCTGGGGCTATGGCTCGGCGTTCGGGCTCTGGCACGGCGCGCTGCACCGCAGGCTGCCCGAGCCATGGGCCGGCGCGGTGTTCGGCGGGACGTTGATGACGGCGACGCTCTCCTTGTTCCCCCTGCTCGGGCACACACCCCCGCCGTGGCGCTGGCCGGCGGACGTCATGGCGACGAGCATCGGCACACACATCGCCTATGTCACCGCGGTGGCCGTGACGGACGACGGCATCCGCCGGCGCGTCCGCTAGCTCGCCTACCCGTGCGCGCGTTGCAGCAGCGCGACGCGCCGGAGCGCCGCCTTAACCTGGCCCGGCGGGACGGAGCCGCTGCGGATCGCGCGGACGATCGCGCGGTACGCGCCCTCCTGGGCGGACGCGTCGCCCGGGATGTAGAGCAGGTCGCAGCCCGCGCGCAGCGCCGCGACCGCCGCCGTGGCGACCGAGTCGCCGCCGACGACCGCCGTGACCGTGAGGTCGCCGCTCACCACGACCCCGTGGAAGCCGAGCCCGCGCAACAGCGCGACCGCCTGCGGCAGCTCGGTCGCCGGCGTGACGCCGTCGAACGCCGCGTACATCGCGTTGCTCATCTGCACCGCCGACACGCGCCGCGCCACCCGCCGGAACGGCACCAGATCGGCGCGGCGAAGGTCGTCGAGCGTGAGGCCGACCGTCGCCGGCTGCAGGTCGGGGTCGCCCGACGCTGCGCCCTCGCCGGGGAAGTGCCCGACCGCCGAGGCCACCCGCGCCGCCGACCGCAGCGCGATCGCCCGCGCGACGACCGCCGCCGTGGCCTGCGGGTTGTCCGAGAACGCGTCGCGCTGGTGCGGTCCGCCCGTGATCGCGAGGTCCGCCACCGGCCCGAACGTCGCGCCAACGTGCGCCGCGTGAAGTGTCCTCATCGCCACCGGCAGCCGGTCGGCGAACACGACCGGCGGCGCGTGCCGAGCACGGCGCGCAGCAGACACCACCGCGTCCACCAGCGCCGCCAGCTGCGCGTCGTCGACGTAGTTCCCGGATGCCACGACAACCCCGCCGAAGTCACGCCTGCGCAGCCGGCGCGCGATCGGCGCATCGGCGCCCGTCCCCGAGAACCCGACGAGCATCAGCCGTGCCGCCGCCCGCTCCGGGCTGAGCCCGAGCACCGCGTGTCGCTGCGCGCGCGCCTTCGAGGCGATCTGCGCGGCCTGCTCGTCGCGCAGCCGCCCGGGCTGACCGGACGCCTGGCAGCCGGCGACGGCGAGCGCCGCCGCGATCGCCAAGCCGCAGCGCCTCAGCACCTATTCTCCACGGTCCCCATGCCCGAGACCGTGGTCATGAAGTTCGGCGGCACGTCGGTCGCCGACGCCGAACGCCTCAAGCGCGCCGCCAGGCGGATCGTCGCCAAGCGCGAGAACGGCACCCGCGTGGTCGCCGTGCTCAGCGCGCGGGGCAAGGAGACCGACCAGCTGATCGCCGCGGCCAACGAGGTCTCCCCGAACCCCGATCCGCGCGAGATGGACATGCTGCTGTCCACGGGCGAGCGCGTCTCCTGTGCGTTGTGCGCCATGGCGATCAACGACCTCGGTCACCGAGCCATCTCCCTGACCGGCTCACAGGCCGGCATCGTTACCGACACGTCGCATACGAAAGCGCGGATCCTCGAAGTTCGCGCCGATCGAATCCGCGACGCGCTCGCCGAGGACTCGATCGTGCTCGTCGCCGGCTTTCAGGGCGTCTCGACCGCGCGCGACGTCACGACGCTCGGGCGCGGCGGCAGCGACACGACGGCCGTCGCGCTGGCCGCCGCCATCGGCGCTGAGATCTGCGAGATCTACACCGACGTCGACGGCGTCTTCAGCGCCGACCCGCGCATCGTCCCCGACGCACGCAAGCTGCCGGTCGTCTCGTTCGAGGAGATGCTCGAGATGTCGAGCTCCGGCGCCGGTGTGCTGCAGCTGCGCAGCGTCGAGTACGCCCGCAACCACGGCGTGAAGATCCACTGCCGATCGAGCTTCCACGACCGGCCAGGTACCGTTGTGGTCGCAGAGCAGGAGACGATGGAACACCCTCTGATCACCGCTGTCACCCACTCGACCGGCGAGGCCCGCGTCACGCTCAAGGGCGTCCCGGACACGCCCGGCATCGCCGGCCGCGTGACGACGGCGCTCGCCGACGCCAACGTGAACATCGACATGATCATCCAGAACGAGCCGGTCTCAGAGGGGCACCGCGCGGACATGTCGTTCACGGTCCCGCGCGACGACATCCCGACAGCGCAGCAAGCCATCGCGCCGATCGCGCAGGAGCTCGGCGTCGAGGTCGCGACCGATCCGTCGATGGGCAAGGTCTCGATCGTCGGGGCCGGCATGAAGACCCACCCGGGCGTCGCCGCGAAGGTGTTCACCACCCTCGGGGAGAATCAGATCAACATCGAGATGATCTCCACGAGCCCGATCCGCATCTCCTGCGTCGTCCCGGGCGACCGCGTCCCGGACGCGGTTCGTGCCCTGCATTCAGCCTTCGGCCTCTCCGGCGAGGACTCGATCCGGCCGGAAGAACCCTTCGGACCCTTCTCCTGACCATGCGAATTGCCATCGTCGGAGCCACCGGTGCCGTCGGCACCATCATGCGCCGCCTCGCGCGCGAGCGGTTCGAGGGCCACGAGCTCGTGGCCTTCGCCTCGGAGCGCAGCGCGGGCAAGACCCTGGAGGACGGCCTGGTCGTGCAGCCGCTGCGCGAGGACACGATCGAGGGCTTCGACCTCGCGCTCTTCAGCGCGGGTGGCGACACCAGCCGCGACTGGTCGCCGCGCTTCGCCGCCGCGGGCGCCACCGTGGTCGACAACTCCAGCGCGTTCCGGATGGACCCCGACGTCCCGCTGATTGTCAGCGAGGTCAACCCGGATGCGATCGGTGCCGCGCGCAAGGGCATCATCGCCAACCCGAACTGCACGACGATGGTGATCATGCTGCCGGCCAAGGCGCTGCACGACGCGTTCGGCCTGACGAGCATGGTCTGCACGAGCTTCCAGGCCGCCGGCGGCGCGGGCCAGAAGGGCATCGACGAGCTGACCGGGCAGGTCGCAACGGTGGGGGAGGACGTCGACCAGCTCGTCAACGACGGCGAGGCCGCCGCGCGCAAGGTCGAGCACAGCGTCCACGCCAACACGCTGGCCTACAACGTCGTGCCGCTCCTCGGCACCCTGGACGACCAGGGCTACACCGACGAGGAGATGAAGATGCTCAACGAGTCGCGCAAGATCCTGAGCATCCCGAATCTCGAGGTCACGCCGACGTGCGTGCGCGTTCCCGTCGTCGTCGGCCACTCGGTCGCCGTGCGGGCGACCTTCGACCAGGAGGTCGACCTCGGCCGCGCGCTCGACGCGCTCAACGGCTTCCCGAATCTCGTCGTGACCGAGGCGCCGACGCCGCTGGAGTGGGCCGGGCGCAACGAGACCGTCGTCGGGCGCGTGCGCGGCGACCTCAACGACCCGCACACGCTCAACTTCTTCGTGGTCGGCGACAACCTGCTCAAGGGCGCTGCGCTCAACACGGTGCAGATCGCCGAGCTCGTC
>VAYD01000238.1 GCA_005883905.1 Actinomycetota bacterium | reverse complement strand
AACGAGTCTGCGCAAGATCTCGATCAAGCGCGGCCACCAGGCCGAGCGTCAGCTCCACCAGCTCGTCGGCGCTGCCCTCGAGCGCGATCGCCGGCCAGCGCACCGCGCGTGCCGCCGAGGCGGGCGACTGCGAGCGGCCGCGTCGTGCCGGTGTGGCGCCCCGCAGCAGGCCGACGAGCCGCGGGTGCAGGCGCTGGGGCACGAGCGAGCCGTCGCTGCGCAGAAACCCGGCCCGGCCCTCGCGCAGCTCGACCACAGCGACGTCGGTGGCATTCGTGCCCGCCTTGCGTTCGGCTCGCACGAACGCGCGCATGCTCTTCGGCCCGGCGACCAGGATCTCAGGGGACAGCCGCGTTGGCGGCGAGCGGTCCAGCGCCGCCAGCACGGCGAGCGCGGCCGCGGGCCCGGCCGCCACATCGCCCGGGCGCGCCACCCAGGCGTCGAGGAACGCGCCCACCGCGGCGATGCACACCGCCGTGGGGACCAGCTGCCCGGCGCCGAGCGCGGTGCCACCGGTCCCTCCGGTCCGCACCGCGGCGAACGCGACCAGCGCCGCCAGGGCGAGCGCAAGCAACGCGCGCGGTCCCGGCAGCCCGACGCGCGCCAGCGCGCGCTCGGCCAGCGGCGCAGGCTGGGCATCCGCGCGGCACGTGAGCAGCAGCCGCACCGCGACAATCGGGTCAGACCCTTTTGTCGCAGTGGCCGGGGCCCAGACCCATTGCGTCGCGCGCCGCGAGCCGAGCAACGGCACGATCACGAGCGCCGCCAGCGCTGCCGCGGCCATCCAGAGGCCCGTTTCGGCATGGTCGACGCTGACGACGCTGGCCGCCACGCCGAGCGCGCTGATGGCGGCGAGCGCGCCGTCGTTGCCGGGCCGCACCCAGACGGTCTGCGTGCGGGGCCGGCGCCCCATTTCCCGCAGCCGTCGCGCGATCGCCCGCGCGGCGCGCCGCTCGGCATCGGTGCACGGCCCGCGGCCCTCGATGGCGCGCAGCTCGTCGGCGATCGGCTTCGGATCCATCCCGGGGCGGGACAGTAGTGTTCCGCCGCGCCATGGACGCCACCGACCTCGCCTTCGCCGGGGCCGCCCAACAGGCCCGCCTGATCGCCGCCGGCGAGGTCTCGTCGCGCGAGCTCGTGCAGACCTACCTCGACCGGATCGCGCGGCTGGACCCGCAGCTGAACGCCTGGCGGATCGTGTTCGCCGAGCGCGCGCTCGCGGAGGCCGACCAGGCCGACGGGCGCCGTGGCGCCGGCAACGAACGTGCGCTGCTCGGCGTGCCGATCGCGATCAAGGACGACATCGACGTCGCCGGCGAGGTCACCGCGTGGGGAACCTCGGCGCACGGCGGGCCGGTGCCGGCGGACGCGGAGGTCGTCAAGCGCCTGCGCGCCGCGGGCGCGATCGTGCTCGGCAAGACGAACGTCCCGGAGATGACGATCTGGCCCTTCACCGAGACGATCACCTTCGGCGCCACGCGCAACCTCTGGGACGTCGAGCGCACGCCCGGCGGCTCGTCCGGCGGCACCGCCGCGGCGGTCGCGTCCGGCATGGTCGGCATCGGCGTCGGCTCCGACGGGCTCGGCTCCATCCGCATCCCGTCCGGGTGGTGCGGCCTCTTCGGCATCAAGCCCCAGCGCGACCGCGTCCCGATCGCGCCGCACGTCGACGCCTGGCAGGGCCTGTCCGTCAACGGCCCGATCACGCGCACGGTCGCCGACGCCGCGTTGTTCCTCGAGGCCGTGACGGACGTCAGCGGCTTCGCCGCGGCCGCCGCGCGCGAGCCGGGCAGGCTGCGCATCGCGGTCTCCACGAAGCTCGCGCCCGGTCAGTTCGCGCGCATCTCGCCCGACGTGCGCGCCGCGGTCGAGCGCACGGCAGAGCTGCTGCGCTCGTTGGGCCACGAGGTGTTCGAGCGCGACCCCGATCTCCCGGCATCGCTGATGCCGCACCTGCTCACCCGTTACTTCCGCGGCATCCACGACGACGTCGAGGCGGCGATGGCCCACCCGCAGCGGCTCGAGCGCCGCACGCGCGCGATGGCGCGCATCGGCGGTTCGATCCCGTCGAGCTTCGTCGCCAAGCAGCGCGCCGCCGAGGCCGGGATCGCCGCGCAGATCAACGCGATCTTCGAGCACGCCGACGTGCTGCTGCAGCCGGGGAACGTGACGCCGCCGTCGCGGATCGGCCAGTACCACGGGCGTGGCGCGCTGTGGACGCTCAACGGCGTCGCGCCGCGTGTCCCGTTCTTCGGCTGGTGGAACGGCACCGGCCAGCCCGCCGCTGTCGTACCGGCCGGGGTGGACCGCAACGGCCTGCCGGTCGGCGTGCCGCTCGTCGGGCGCCCGGAGGACGAGGTCACGCTGCTCTCGCTGAGCGCCCAGATCGAGGGCGCACGCCCGTGGGCCGACCGGCGCCCGCCGATCAGTTGAGCGCGCACGAGGCCGCGATCGCCGAGGAGGCGGCGCGCGCCGCAGGCACGATCCTGCTCGAGCGCTTCGGCTCCGAGCGCGCGCTCGACACGAAGTCCTCGCCGACCGACCTCGTCAGCGAGGCCGACCTGCTCGCCGAGCGGGCGATCCGCGAGCTCCTGGCCGAGCGCGCGCCGGACGACGCGATCATGGGGGAGGAGGGGCCCGATACGCCCGGCACCAGCGGCCGGCGCTGGATCGTCGACCCGCTCGACGGCACGGTGAACTTCATCTACGGCATCCCGCAATGGGCGGTGTCGGTCGCGTGCGAGGGAGTGGCGGGCGTCGTGTTCGACCCCGTCCGCGGCGAGCTCTTCGGGGCCGCGGAGGGGGAGGCGACGCTCGACGGCGTGCGGTTGCGCGCGTCGAATCCCGAGAGCCTCGCGTCCGCGCTGGTCGGCACAGGGTTCGGCTACGAGGCCGAGGTTCGCCGCGCGCAGGCCGCGATCGTGGCGCGCGTCCTGCCGGAGGTCCGCGACATCCGCCGCGCGGGTTCCGCGGCGCTCGATCTGGCGTGGACGGCGGCCGGCCGGCTGGATGCCTACTACGAGTTCGGCGTGAAGCCGTGGGACATCGCCGCGGGCACGCTGCTGTGCTCAGCCGCCGGGCTCGAGGTGCGCGAGCTTCAGCCGCGCGGCGCGCTGCCCGCGGGGATCCTGGCCGCGCCGCCCGACCTGCTCGAGCCCCTCTTGGCGCTCGTCGCCTGAGCGGCCGCCGAGTCGAGCAGCGGCCCCGTGCGGTACGGGATCTGCTCGGACAGCGCGATGTAGCTCGTGGTGCGCCGGATCGCCGGGTTCGACAGCGCGCGGTTGACGATGTCCTGCAGGTGCTCCGTGTCGCGCGCGACCACGCGGCACAGCAGGTCGCTCGGCCCGCTGGTCGCGGTCGCCTCGAGCACCTCCGGCACCTCCTCGAGCACGCGGACCGCCTCCTTGAGCCGGCCCTGCGTGATCTGCAGGAACACGAACGCCATCAGCGGATAGCCCATCCGGTGCGGGTCGAGCTCCGGTCCGAAGCCGCGCACGACGCCGCGCTCGGTCAGCTTCGCCAGGCGCGCCTGCACGGTGCCGCGCGCGACCTTCAGCCGTCGGGCGACCTCCATCAACCCGATGCGCGGCTCGTCGCGCAGGAGCGCGATCAAGCGGGCGTCTAGCTGATCCACCGGACCGGACATTATGTCCAGCATACCCGAATATTCGCTGGTCGAATCGAGCAGATTGACCTGTCCCGAAAGGACGTCTTGACCAGCAACAGCCGCACATGCTGTTCTTTGTTGCTCACCGCAAGTACCCGGAGGTCAACGATGTTCGAGGAGGCACAGCTCTACTCGCCC
>VAYD01000237.1:529-5242 GCA_005883905.1 Actinomycetota bacterium | reverse complement strand
CCAGCAGCGCGCGCTTCGCCGCGCGCCGCTGGGTGATCGACAGGTCCCCGCCCTCACGGACGCGGTAGTGGTAGATCGGCGCCGAGATCACGTCAACGCTGCCGGCGAGGAACTGCGCCGGGATCACGACGGGGATGTCCTCGTGCAGCATCCCCTCCGGGAAGCGGAAGCCGTGCTTGTCCCAGAACGCGCGCCGCCACAGCTTGTTGGGCACGATCCGGTCCGAGAGCAGCTCGCGGAACTTCGTGACGTGGGTCTTGGGCCGGTCGCGGTTGAACACGGTGCGCAGGAACGGCGCCTGGCTCGTGCCGGTCGCTGTGAGCCGGTGGACGTTGCCGGTCGCGAGGTCCGAGCCGGTCGCCTCGAGCGANAGGCGGTCGGCGGCAGCACGTCGTCGGAGTCCAGGAACGCGAGGTACTCGCCGGTCACGTGCTCGATGCCGGTGTTGCGCGCCGCGCCGAGGCCGCCGTTGGGCCGCTGCACGATGCGGATGCGCTCGTCGTTGTCGGCGTAGCGCCCCGCGATCTCGAGGCTCGAGTCGGTCGAGCCGTCGTCGACGATCAGGATCTCGAGGTCGCGGTGCGTCTGGCGTACCAGCGACGCCAGGCACTCGTCGAGGTAGTCCTCGACGTTGTAGACGGGAACGACGACGCTGATCTTCGCCATCAGCGAGCGGTGAGGCGGCGCAGCCGTCGTACGACTTTCACGCGCAGCGTCGGCGGCGCGGCCTTCTTGCGCGGCCGGACCGCGGTCACCGATGGCTGACTGATCGCCTCGGCCTCCCGGTAGAGGCTGCGGTACGCCTCGTGCGCCTCGTCGAGCTGCGCGTAGGAGTACTCGGGCGTGACCTCCGGGCCGGCGAGCGCCAGGAAGAGGCCGTACACGCGCTCACACAGGTCGCTCACCGAGGCCGGCACGTCGAGCTCGTCCCATCCGGCGCGGGCGCGGTGCAGGCGCGGGTCGACGAACGCGTCGACGGCCGCCGCGCGCTCGGGCGCGATGCCGGTCAGCAAGGGCAGGTCGAGCGCCCGCCCGACGCGGTCGACCTGGCCGCGCCAGTCCGCCAGCAGGTCCTCGTAGCGGACGTACGCGCGCGCGGTCCCGCGCGTCACGCGCTCGGTCTCGAGCATCACGTTCAGCCAGGCGGCGGCGCGGCTGGCGTCCGTCTGCCAGTCGCCATAGGACTTGCGAGCGCTGAGGAGGATCTCGGCCGGGTGGCGCAGCATCGTGATCTGCGCGGTGCGCGCACCCGCGTCGGCGCAAGCACGCTGCCACAGGCCCAGGAACCAGCCCACTCGCGGGTCCTTGACGACCACGTCGTCGGCCTGCGCGAGCTCACCGGCGAGCCACGCGCGCAGCTCCTCGTCATCGTCGACCGACGCCGTCTTCTCGAACGCGACCGGCCGCGCGTCGAAGACGATCACGCGCAGCCTGCGCATCAGCCGGGTGTGGAAGTCGACGACCCAGCGCGGCTCGCCGAAGCCCCTGGGGTTCGTCTCGTCGGCGACCACCTCGGGCTGCGGGATGTGGAACCCGAGCTGCCCCAGGACGCCCGCGAGCAGACTCGTCCCGCTGCGCCCGACGCCGACGACGAGGACCAGCCGCTTCACGCGAACACCGCCTCGACGACCCGCTCGGCCGCGTGGCCGTCCTCCAGAGACGTGAATCGGTGTCTGAAGGCGGGGTCAGGTCTTTCATTGCCACATCGCACGAGCTCGAGCAGCTCCTCGTCCGACCGGGCGACGGCGCCCGGCCCCTCGGTCAGGAGGTCGAAGTAGGTGCCGCGCCGCTCGCGGTAGACCTCCCAGTCGGGTGCGTGGATGGCGATCGGGCGGTCGAGCACGGCGTAGTCGAACATGATGGACGAGTAGTCGGTCACGAGGACGTCCGCGGCCAGGCACAGCTCCTCGACGGACGGGTGGGCCGCCACGTCGCGGATCCGGCCGGCGTCGTGCAGCTCGCGCAGCAGCGGGTGCGCGTCGTGGAAGTAGTGCAGCCGCGCCATGACGACGTGCTCGTCGCCCAGGCCCTCGGCGAACCGCGCCAGGTCGAGCGGCGGCGTCGGGTCGTCGCAGTACTCGCGGTGCGTGGGCGCGTAGAGGACCGCGGTCTGCGACGGCTCGATGCCAACCGCTTCGCGCGCGGCTCGGACGCTCTCCTCGGTCGCCGTCGCGAGCACGTCGTTGCGGGGGTAGCCGGTCTCGAGGGTCCGGTAGCGGGTCGGGTAGGCGCGCTCGAACTGCAGCGTCGTGAACGCGTTCGCCGAGACCGCGTAGTCCCATCGCCGGCAGCGGCGCAGCACCCCGGCGAGCCCGCGCTGGCCGGGCAGGTGCGCCAGGTCCATCCCCATCTGCTTGAGCGGCGTCCCGTGATGGGTCATCACGTGGATCTGGCCGTCGCGCTTGACGACGTGGTTTGGGAAGTTGACGTTGTTGACGAAGTACGTTGCGCGCGCGAGGACGTCGTAGTAGGCCTCGCTGCCTGCCACCACGTGCTCGACGCCGTCGGGAACCGCGACGCCCTCGTTGACGACCCACACCCCGCGCAGGCCTGGCACCAGCTCCTGCGCGCGCTCGTGGATCGCGCGCGGGTTGCACGCGTAGCCGCGGTACCAGTAGGCGGCGAAGACCGCGAGCTTCGGGTCCAGCGGCTGGCGCAGGCGCGCGGGGTAGTGGCGGCGCAGCGGGTCGCGATCGGTCGCGCGGCGGGCCGTGCGGCGGGCCTCTGCAGGCAGCCGGCGCAGGCGGCGGCGCGCTGCGCCCGCCTCGGCGCGGACCACCATGCCCTTGGTGTCGCTCAGCTGCTCGACCCGGCGCAGGAACCGCCGCCGCTCGGCGCCACGGAGGCCGCGGGCGAGCTGCACGCCGTGGCGCCGGATCGCCGCGCGCAGCAGCGGGCCGCGGTCGCCGAGCGCCTCGTACTGGTCCAGCGCATCCCAGGCGGTGCCGGTCGCGACCGCGTTCGGGGGCTGGCGACGGACATAGGCCGCCTCCTCCCGCACCACGACCCGCTCCGCCGCGAGCAGCGCGGGCCAGATCGCAGTCAGCTCATCGAAGCCCTGTGGCCCGAACTGCCCGACGAGGTCGCGCCGGAACACCTTGTCGAAGATCTCGGGCGACACGTCGTCGAGGCCGCTCTGCCGCGGCGCGGGGCTGCGCCGGCCGATCGGGCTCTCGCGCACGCTCTGCAGCAACAGGACGTCGCCGTCAAGCCGCGGCAGCTCCTCCACGAGGTCGGTCGTGCGGATGAACCAGACGTACTCGCCGGCCGCCTGCTCGAGCCCGAGCGCGCGCCCCGCGCCGCGCCCGCGGCGCTGCCCGAGGTGCGTCACGCGCACGCGCGGATCGCGCTCGGCGATCGCGTCGAGCACCTCTGGCACGTGGTCATCGGAGGCGTCATCGACCGCGACCACCTCGAGATCCGGCGCGTCCTGGCTGAGGATCGACGCCAGGCAGGGCTCGAGGAAGGCCTGCTCACGATGCGCCACCAGGACGAAGCTCAGCCTGGGGGCCATTGGCTGGCAAGCTACCCCATGCTGTGAGCGCAAGGGTCTTCGTCGACACCCCGGTGCTGTGTGGGCATCGTGGCAGCGGGCGCGGTGTCGGCGAGAACACGCTGCCGTCGTTCCGCGCCGCGGTCGCCGCCGGGCTGCCGTGGGTCGAGGTCGACGCCCGCCTCACGGCCGACGGCGTGCTGGTCGCCTACCACGAGGCCGTCCTGCCCGACGGGCGCTACGTGTCGCAGCTGCCTGCCGGCGAGACGGACGACCTCGGGCTGATGCGCGTCGCCGACCTGTTCGAGGACCTGCCGCCGGGCATCGGCGTCGACGTCGACATGAAGAGCTCGCTCGAGGACGCGCAGCGCCCGCGCGATGAGACGACCGGGGCGCTCGTCGCCGAGCTCGTCGCGCCGCACATGGACCACCGTCCCCTGGTCGTGACGAGCTTCGACCCCGGCGCGCTGCTGATCGTGCGCGAACGCCGCCCTTCGTTGCCGCTCGGCCTGCTCACCTGGCTGCGGTTCCCGCTGCGCAAGGCGATCCCCGCCGCCGTCCATCTCGGCCTCCAGGTCATCGCCCCGCACGTCGAGTCCTTCGGCCTGCGCCAGGAACGCCCGCACCCGGGCGAGCGAACGATCGCCGACACCGTCTCGGTCGCCCACGACCTCCCCTCCGAGCGCCAGGTGCTCCTCGACGCCGGCGTCGACTGCCTCTGCGTCGACGACGTGGTCTAGATGCAGGTGCCAGGCACGTTGTTGCGGGCCTTCGGCGAGGGAGAGGGTGAGCCGACCGCGCGTCGATCCCAACCCGGCGAACGAATTCCGCCGTGGAGACGGGGAACGTTCGGCGCGCCGAACGAAATGTGCCCCCTCGGTACAAAACGTCCCACGCGCAACGCTTACGCCCGGACTGGCAACCCGGCGACGGCTCACCTCTCCCTCGCCGATCCAAACGAGCGCGGCGCGCCCGAGCTACACGTCGCCGACCAACACGTCGATCGAGACCGTGTTGACGCTGATGTCACCGCCGACCGTCACCTGCGATCCGCCGGCGGTCGTCGTGTAGCCATTCGCGGGGTTCGCGCCGGCCAGCGGAAGGAGCGGCCCGGTCAGGCCGCTGTTCGCCACGAGGCTCCAGGGCGGCGAGTTGCACGGCGTCGTCGACGGCGCGTTGGCGCCCAGCGCGTTCGTCTGCGGGAACTTCTCCGCGTTCGC
>VAYD01000237.1:0-521 GCA_005883905.1 Actinomycetota bacterium | reverse complement strand
GCCAGAGCCCGCTTCCGAACTGCGCGGGATTGCCGGTTGCGCCGGCGGCCGGGATCGTCGGCGAGACGGTCTCGTTGGAGAACCCAGGCGTGAGCGGGTCGTCGTTGTAGTCGACGTAGGCCGACGTCGGGAACAGGCAGGCCGACAGCGCCACCTGCGCGCTCGTCGTGGCCGGCGAGCTGACGGTCGCCTTGGCGATGCGCAGGCGACCGTCGGCCGTGATCCCCGGGGAGATCTTCAGATTGCCCGTGAGCCGAACGCCGGGGATGTAGTTCTGGACGGCGCCGGTCCACACCTGGTGGCAGTTGAAGACGTCTGCCGGGTAGTTGTCGCCGGTCTCGATCGGGACCTTGTGGACGTCCTGGTCGACGATGCGCGCGATGCCGTTGATGACCGTCTTCAGGCTCACCGTGACGTCGATGCCGTAGCTCTTGCCGGGGATGGAGCCGAAGAGGTTCGCCTGCCCGCCGGACTTGCCGATCACGATGTTCTGCGATCCCTGAGGCCCGTTGTCGAGCGTC
>VAYD01000236.1 GCA_005883905.1 Actinomycetota bacterium | reverse complement strand
AACTCCTCGACGACCTTGGCGCAGAACGCCGGCAGGTCGTCGGGCTTGCGCGAGGACACGAGCCCTTCGTCGACGACGACCTCCTCGTCGACCCAGTTGCCGCCGGCATTGCGGATGTCGGTCTGCAGCGACGGCCACGAGGTGATCTTGCGCCCCTTGAGGACGTCCGCCTCGACGAGCGTCCACGGCCCGTGGCAGATCACGCCGATCGGCTTGCCCGAGTTGAAGAAGTCGCGCACGAAGGCGACCGCGTCCTGGTCGGTGCGCAGGAAGTCGGGGTTCGCGACACCGCCGGGGAGCAGCAGCGCGTCGAAGTCACCCGCCGATGCGTCCTTGGCGCCCTTGTCGGCCGTGAACGTGTCGCCCTTGTCGAGGTGGTTGAACCCTTGGAACTCGCCCGCCTCCAGCGACACCAGCGTCACCTCGGCGCCCTCGTTCTCGACGGCCTTGCGCGGCTCGATCAGCTCGACCTGCTCGACCCCGTCCGTCGCGAGGATCGCGACGTTCTTCCCGTCCAGCTTGCCCATGATGGTCTCCTTTTTCTCGGCTCTCCCTGGGGGTACCGTCAGGCGTATGGCGCAAACACGGAACGCGAGCCAGGGCATCCTGGCTGACGACAACACGGAGGCCCGGGAAGAGATCATCGGCCTCCTGCAGAAGGCGTACTGGATGGAGATCGAGACGGTGATGAGCTACATCGCCAACTCGATCAACCCGGATGGGGTCCGCGCTCAGGAGATCATCGAGTCGCTCCAGAAGGACATCCAGGAGGAGCTCGGGCACGCGCAGCAGTTCGCCTCGCGCATCAAGGAGCTGTATGGCGTCGTGCCGGGGTCGATGGACTTCACGCCTGAGCAGAGCTACCTGCAGCCGCCCGCGCACCAGACCGATGTCGTACACGTGGTCAAGGGCGTGATCGAGGCCGAGACCGGCGCCATCGAGCACTACAACCTGATCATCGACAAGACCGACGGCGTTGACCCCGTGACCAACGACATGGTCATCACGATCCTCCGTGACGAGGAGGGCCACCGCCGCCTGTTCGAGGGCTACCTGCGCGAGTACGAGGCCGAAGGCCTCGCGTGAGAATGAGGGGTCTGACCCCTCATTCTCATTTGACACTGAGGGGTCAGACCGCTGAGTGTCAGGTCTTGCGCTCGAGGTCGGAGACCTCGGCCGCCTTGTCGGCGGCGCGCTCCTGGGCGCGGTCGAGCTCGTCCTTGGCCTCGCCCTTGCGCTCCTCCTGACGGCCCTCGCGGCGCAGGTTCGGATCGTCCTTCAAATCTCCCGCAGCCTTCTTGGCGCGGCCGGTGATCTTGTCCAGGATGCTCATGCCTGGGGGCTACCCCAGGGGTGTCGACGCCAACCCGGAGCGCAGTCCTTCGATGTCCTCGAACACCGCGACGGCGCCGGCATCGCGCAGCTCCGCCTCGGAGAAGCCGCCGGTCAGCACGGCGACCGTCGGGACGTCGGCGGCCGCCGCCGCCTTCACGTCCCAGGGCGTGTCCCCGACCATCACGGCCCGCTCGTCGCGCCCGGCCTTGTCGAGTGCCGTGCGCACCAGGTCCGGCGCCGGCTTGGTCTCCCCAACGTCGCCGCTGTGCGTCCAGCCGTCGGCCAGCTCGCGTGCGTCGAGCAGGTCCACGTAGTGCTCAACCTCCTCGGGCTTGGCCGACGAGGCGAGCACGACCGTGTGCCCCGCAGTCTTGAGGTCCTCGATCAGGTGGCGCGCGCCGGCGAACGGCTCGACGTCGTCGATCAGCTTCATGTACTCCTCTCGAACTCGTCGCCGCACAGGGCCGCCACGATCTTGTCGCCGCCCATCCCGATGTGGCGATGGATCCGCCACGTCGCAACGCCGGCCCCGTGGCGCCGCAGCGCGCGCTGCCAGGCGATGGTGTGCTCGTAGTTGGTGTCCACCAGCGTCCCGTCGATGTCGAGGATCGCGATCACGGCGGTCCCTCGCGGCGGGCCAACGGGATCACGAACCAGGTGGTCGCGAAGACGAGCGCGACCGGCACCGTCACGGCGACCGCGGCGGCGGCGCCGAAGATCACGTTCGTGAGGAGCAGCACGACACCGATCATCGCGACCGCCAGGAGCACGAGCCCGAGGATCGTCATCACGTTGGCGTACGCGATGATCTCGGGCTTGTGCCCGCGCCGGAACAGCAGCCGGTGCAGCGCCGTCGGAGCGATCAGCAGCGCGGCGCTCAGCGAGGTGCAGATCATCACGACCAGGTACACGTGCTTGTCGAAGCTCGAGATCGACTCGAACGTCTGGGAGAACGGGACCGCGAGCAGAAAGCCGAACAGGATCTGGACGCCCGCGGTCGCGACCCGGACCTCCTGCAGCAGCTCGATGAGCCGGCGCGAATTGCGCTCGGACTCGCTCTCCGCATCCGAAGGGTCGTGGTCGACCACGACCCCGACGCTACCCGGCGCTCAGGCGGCCTGCACGCCGACCGGCGCGAGCCGCTTGCGCAGCGACTCGATCGACCTGCGGATCAGGCGCGAGACGTGCATCTGCGATACGCCGACGCGGTCGGCGATCTCGCGCTGCGTCAGGCCCTCGTAGAAGCGCAGGTGCAGGATCTCGCGCTCGCGCGGCGGCAGGTGCGTCAGCCCGGAGCGCAGCAGGTGGCGCTGCTCGACGCGCTCGAACCCGGCGTCGTCGCCGCCGATCGCGTCGAGCGCCTCGAGCCCCTCGCCGAGCGGCTCGTCCAGCGACAGCGCGCGATAGGCATCGGCGGCGCCGAGGGCCTCGAGCACCTGCTCCACGCCCGCGTGCGCAGCTTCGGCCAGCTCGGGGACCGTCGGCGAGCGCCCGAGCTCGCGCGTGAGGCGATCGCGGGCGATCGACAGCCGCGCGCTCAGCTCCTGGACGTCGCGGGGCACGCGGATCATCCAGCCGCGGTCGCGGAAGTGGCGCTTGATCTCGCCGGCGATCGTCGGGACGGCGAACGTGGTGAAGCGCACCTCGCGGTCGAGATCGAACCGCTCGATGGCCTTCACGAGGCCGAGCGCCGCAACCTGCTCGAGGTCGTCGAGCGACTCGCCCTTGTTCGCGTAGCGGCGCGCCAGCGTCCGGGCAAGCGGAAGCGTCCGTTCGACCAGCTCAAGCCGGGCGCGCTCATCCTGGTTGTCTCGCCAGCGGCGCAGCAGCTGGCGGTCGTCGTCGTCGGCGGTCACAACTGGGGCCCCTCCCCTCAAGTCTGATCCGGGATGCTTTCGCCACCGTGCGAGGAGACAAGGTGGTCAAACATGGGCAGGTTCAAACCGGGGCGGTTGCGGGCAGGAGGCAGAGGGTGGACAGAGGCGGACAGACGGTGAGCGCCACGGCTTTTGCACAGCTCACGGGCGTGTCGCGAGAGCGGCTGCGCACCTGGGAGCGCCGCCACGGCTTCCCCGCGCCGTTCCGGGTCGGCGGCGGGCCGCGCCGCTACCGCCTGCGCGACGTCCCGCGCGTCGTCGCGGTGCGCCGCGCCTCTGAGGAGGGCGTGCCGATCGCCGAGGCGGTGGCGTGGGCGGCGCTCGACGAGCCGGTGGCCGAGATCCCCGCCGATGCGTTCGCCGCGATGGTCGAGCACGCGCCGCTGGCCGTCGCCGCGTTGTCCGGGCCGGAGCCGCTCGCTGTCGTGTACGTCAACGACACGCTCGCGCGCCTCGCCGCCGTGATGGGACGCGGCGTCGAACTCGACCAAGTCGCCCAGATGCTGTCCTCCTCGCAGTGCGGCGCGCAGCTGCGGGCGCTCTTCGCGGGCGAGCACGCCGAGGTGCTCTGCGAGCACCCGCAGTGGGACGGCTCACCCGGCGCCGTGCGATCGATCGCGTTCCGGCTGCCGGTCCAGCGGGGACAGCCGCCGCTGGTCGCACTCGTCGGCGTCGAGGCGCAGCGGGAACGGGCGCTCGCGGTCGAGGTCTCGGCGCTCCAGAAGGAGGTCGCGGCGCTGCGCGAGCGCGACGACCGCCACGTGCGCTGGATGGAGGCGATCGCGCGCCTGTCGGCGGAGTTCCAGGTCGAAGCGAGCTCCGCTGCGCGCGACTCGGCGCTCGACACGCTCGTGCGCCAGCTCAACGCGACCGACGCCGCGCTCGCCACGTACCTGAGCGGGCAGCTCGCGGTCGCCTCGAGCCGGCGCGGCTCGCTCGGCCCGGCGATGATCACCGTCACGGCCCACCCGGCGCTCGCCCGGGCGCTGCGCGACGCACAGCCGGCCTGGCTGGAGCCCGAGACCGCGCTCGCGCTCGGCGTCCCGGCGGGCCTGCACGCAGCCGGCATCCCGGTCGTCGTCGCCGGCGAGGCACTCGGGCTCGTGGTGCTGCTCTTCGACGAGCCCGAGGAGATCTCGACCGACGTCCACCGGCTGCTGACCGCCGTGTCGGCCGCCGTCGGCTTCGCGCTGCTGCGCGATCGGCTCGCCGACGAGCTGCGCGAGTCCGCCTCTCAGGGCTAGATGGTTGATGCGAAATGACCGTGCGGGCAGTGGCGTGCATCGTCGTGATGGGCGTCGCCGGGCGACGAAGGCCGTGCCGGTGGCACGGGCGAGGAGCACGGCGACGATCCAGCACGGCGAGGCGCGTCACTGCGCGTGCGGGGATTTCGCATCAACCATCTAGGCGCCGGGCCCGCCCGGATCCTCGGCGCGTGCCGCGGCGCGCAGGCGCGAGACCGCCTGGCGGATGACGCGCGAGACCTGCATCTGCGAGACGCCGATGCGCTCCCCGATCTCCGCCTGCGTCAGGTCCTCCTCGAAGCGCAGCCGCAACACCTCGCGCTCGCGCGCCGTGATCGTCTGCAGCAGCCGATCGAGTGTCGCGCGGTCCTCGGCGAGGTCGTAGCCGCGCTCCTCCTCCCCCATCGTGTCGGCAAGCGTGTCGCCCAGCTCGTCGGCGCCGCGCGGCGCGCTCAGCGAGGTCGCGCGGTAGGCGCCGGCGGCCTCCCTCGCCTCGAGGATCTGCTCCTCGGTGACGTCGAGCTTCTCCGCAAGCTCGGGCACGGTCGGAGAGCGCTGCAGCTCCCTGGACATCGCGACGATGGTGCGGTCGACCTTCAGCGACAGCTCCTGCAGGTCGCGCGGCACCCGCACCGACCATGTGCGGTCGCGGAAGTGGCGCTTGATCTCGCCGAGGATCGTCGGCACCGCGTAGCTCGAGAACGCCACCTCGCGCTCGGCGTCGAAGCGGTCGATCGCCTTCACCAGGCCCAGCGACGCGACCTGGATCAGGTCGTCGAGCGGCTCCTCGGCGCGCTGGTAGCGCCGCGCCAGCTGCCGCGCGAGCGGCAGGAAGCGCTCGACCAGCGCGTCGCGCGCCGCGGGGTCGCGCGTCGCGAGGTAGCGCTGGAACAGCAGCCGGTCCTCCTGGGCGCGATCGGTCGGCCCGGACGGGAATCGATCAGAGCGGTCGACGTTCAACCGCTGTGCTTCCATCGCTTGGACGACTGCGAGACGTCGCGGATGGGTAGCCGCGAGATGGCGCTTTGAACCGACAGCGTTCGGCCTTCCCTCGTTGGGACGCCGGGTCGCTGGGGCGAGGAAGCGACGCAGCGAGGGGCTGGGCTGCGCCACCTGCAAGAGTATCAGCGCCGACACG
>VAYD01000235.1:452-4286 GCA_005883905.1 Actinomycetota bacterium | reverse complement strand
TCGTCGACGGCGAGGTCGTCGGCGGTGCGTCGTGGACGCTCGTGCTGGACCAGATGACCGAGGTCGCGGGGATCGGCGTGCTCGAGGACCGCCGCCGCCGCGGGATCGCGGGCGCACTGACGGCGGAGGCGACGCGGCAGGGGTTCCTCGAGGGCGCGCGGATGGCCGTCCTCGTGCCGGGGCACGAGGGCGCCGCGCGGGTCTACGAGCGCGCCGGCTATGCGAACGCGTCGCGGATGATCCACATGCGGCGCCCTTTGATGACGACTCCGTCGGTGTAGCGCCGCCGCGCGGCAGAAATGCGCGGAGCGCATAGGGCAGACTTCGGGGCATGCATCCCGACGCGACCTCCGGCCCCGTCGCCTCCGCCTACGCGCGCGAGCGGGCGGCGTGGGAGGAGTCGTGGCTGTCCGAGCACGCGGCGCACTCGTACCCAGCGCGGCGCGTGCGCCCGGAGGAGGACTGCGCGCTGCGCACGCCGCTGCAGCGAGACCGCGACCGGATCGTGCACTGCAAGGCGTTCCGGCGCCTGAAGCACAAGACCCAGGTGTTCGTCGCGCCAGAGGGCGACCACTACCGCACGCGGCTGACCCACACGCTCGAGGTGACGCAGATCTCGCGCACCGTGGCGCGGGCGCTGCGCCTGAACGAGGACCTCGTCGAGGCGATCGGCCTCGGCCACGACCTCGGGCACACGCCGTTCGGCCATATCGGCGAGGCGGCGCTGGACGCGTGCCTGCAGGAGCGCTTCGGGCGCGAGTTCCGCCACTACGAGCATTCGGTGCGCGTGGCGCAGGTGCTCGAGGACCTGAATCTGACCGAGGACGTCGTCGACGGGATCCTCTGCCACTCCGGCCGCGCGCCGATGCCGCGGACGCTGGAAGGGCGGATCGTGCGACTCGTCGACCGCGTCGCCTACATCAACCACGACATCGACGACGCGGTGCGCGCCGGCGTGCTCGATCCGGCGTCGCTGCCCGTCGAGCCGATAGCCGCGCTGGGGGACACCGGGTCGCAGCGGATCGACGCGCTCGTCCACGACCTTGTCGAGCATTCGGCGCGCGCCGGCGACATCGTGCAGGGCGAGGAGGCGGGCGCAGCGATGGACGCGCTGCGCACGTTCATGTTCGACGAGGTCTACCTCAGCGAGACGGCGCGCCGCGAACAGGCGAAGATCGACGCCGTGATCCGCACCCTGTTCGAGCACCACGTCGCCCATCCGGAGACGCTGCCGCACGGCGACGGCGACCTGGCGCAGCGCGTGACCGACTGGATCGCGGGCATGACCGACCGCTACTGCATCCGCGCGTTCGAGGGCCTGTCCGTGCCGAACGCGTTCGCCCTCTGATGCCGCGGTTCTCGTCGGACTCCCGCGAGCGCGTGCGCGACGCCGTCGACATGATCGACCTCGTCGGCACGCGGACCGAGCTCAAGCGCGCCGGGGCGAACCGCTACCAGGGGCTGTGCCCGTTCCACGACGAGCGCACGCCGTCGTTCGGGATCGACCCCGTCAACAAGCTCTACTACTGCTTCGGGTGCGGCAAGGGCGGCGACTGCTTCTCGTTCGTCGAGGAGAGCGAGGGGCTGCGATTCCCCGAGGCGATGCAGTTCCTGGCCGACCGCTACCGCGTCGAGCTGGAGGTCGAGGCCGAGGATCCCGAGGAGGCTGCGCGCCGGGCGCAGCGCGAGCGCCTGCTCGAGCTGCTCGAGCGCACCGCGACGTTCTACGTGCGGCATCTGTGGGAGTCGCGCGAGGCCGCGGGCGCGCGGCAGTACCTGGCCGAGCGAGGGCTCGACGAGGCGACGCTGCGCGAGTTCCGGGTCGGCTACGCGCCCTCGGCATGGGACACGGTGCTGCTGGCTTCACGGCGGGCGAAGTTCTCCAACCAGGAGATCGTGGCCGCGGGCCTGGCGGTGCGCGGCAAGGAGGGCCGGGTCTACGACCGCTTCCGGCGGCGGATCACGTTCCCCCTGTGCGACGCGCGCGGGCGGGTGCTTGGCTTCGGGGCGCGTGCGCTTGGCGCCGATCAGCAGCCGAAGTACCTCAACTCGCCCGAGGGCGACGTCTACCACAAGGGTCGCCAGCTGTTCGCGGTCGACATCGCGCGGGCGGCGGCCGCGAAGTCGCAGACGGTGATCGTGGCCGAGGGCTACACGGACGTGCTGATGCTCCACCAGGCCGGGCTGCGCAACACCGTCGGGATCATGGGAACGGCGATGACACCCGAGCAGGTGGGGGAGCTGGCGCGGCTGGCGCCGACCGCTCTGCTCGCGCTGGATGCGGACTCCGCCGGTCAGGAGGCGATGCTGCGAGCCGAGCGGCTGGCACGGGCGCGCAAGCTCGCTGTGCGGGTGGTGCCGCTGCCGGCCGGCTCGGACCCGGCGGAGCTCGTCCAGGCGCAGGGCGCCGATGCGGTGGCGTCCTTGGTCGACGCCTCGATCCCCTTCGTGCAGTTCCGGGTGCGCAAGACGCTTGCCGGAGCCGACGTGTCCTCGGCCGAGGCGAAGGACCGCGCGATCGACGAGCTGCGGCCGGCGTTCGCGCCGGACGTCCTGCCGCCGAGCGCCCTGCGGGAGGAGCTCGTGAAAGAAGTGGCGACTCGGCTAGGGCTGACTGAGGCGCTTGCGTCGTCGTGGCTTGCAGCGGGCGCTCCACGTCGCGTTCCGGCACCTGCAGTCAACGGCCGTGCGCACGAGGAGCCTGCCCGCGGGCGCAGCCCTGATGCTCCTGAGCGAGCGTTCCTTGTGTTCTGCCTGGCTTTGCCTGACGTCGGGGCGAGATTCCTCCGGGAGATCGAGCCAGAACGCGACCTCTCGTCGCCGCTCGTACGGCGAGCTCACGCTCATCTCGTTGAGCACTTAGATGCTCCGATGGAGGGGCTTGCGGCCGCCGACGAGGACCTAAGGGCTTTGATCGCGGGCTTGCTGCTCGATCCGGAGAGGGAAGAGGTCAGTCGTCTAGGTCTGGAGGCGCAGTACCTCGCGATCCGTGTTGCCAGTGCAAAGCGCGAGAGCGACGAGGCGCCTGAAGGGCAAAAAGCGGAACTCGCGCGCCGATATCACGAACTGAACGACGAATTAGCGAGAACCCGCGAGGAACTCGACGCGACGCGCCGGCGTCGGGACTAGGGACGAAGCCTCGGCCGAGGGTCGGGATGACAACGACCGACCGCGTGCACTGATAGCCAACGTCATCCCCTCCGTCGATCCGACGCGTAAGGGCGCCCGCCGCGCACCCAGCTCGAGTTCCTGGCGCTCGCGCGGCGCGACAACGGGCCGCTCGGCGAGAAGGCCGAGTTGTCGCGGCGCCGCAACGACCTTCGGGCGTAACTGGCGCCGCGATGCAGTCTTCGCTCAGCTGACGGTGGCAAAGGTCCCGCGCCCCTCAGCCGACGGCGCGGGACCCTGGCCTGTGGGGCATGTCCCCATCAGGAGCGGTTTCTCAGGGGACGGATCAACCGTACGGAGCTAAAGGTGTGATGGCAGCGCCTTTTGCCACTCCCCGACATGTAATCCGCCACACGGAACGAGAAACGCCCGCGGTTGCGGGCGTTTGGAAGCTCCGGGGGTGGGACTCGAACCCACAACCCTTCGATTAACAGTCGAATGCTCTGCCCATTGAGCTACCCCGGAACGGAGCTTCGCCTGGAGGGGCGAATGGCCCGGCAAGCTTAGGGCAATCCGAGGACACCGGCCTCGACCTCGGCATGGCAGTTCGCGCAGAGCAGAACGCATTTGCGAGCCTCCGCGCGTGCTTTCTCGACCGATCGGGTCACGCCTTGGCGACCGAGCGAGAATCGTTTCGTCGCCGGGTCAACATGGTGGAACTGCAAG
>VAYD01000235.1:0-413 GCA_005883905.1 Actinomycetota bacterium | reverse complement strand
GCTTCCTCGACGAGGATTGCCTTGACGCGCCGACGGCGGTCGGTGACGGCTTCGGCCCGGCAGAGGACGCACCGCCACGTCCCGGTGTCGCCGCGCTGGACGAATTCGACCTCACCGTGTAGCGAACAGATGCCTAGCTTCCGTGCATACATCATCCGTACGAACACTGGTTCGCATCGCGCACGGAATTGCAACCGGCGCACTCCTCGAAATGGGGAGATACCTTGGCTCGCGATGCACAGGTGGGGGATGGCGGCGGTGGCCGCAGCGCTCGTGCTCGGGGTGAGCGCCGGGGCGGCGCAGGCCGCGCCGGCGTGGTCGGTCAACGACCCGGTCGTGAGCGAGGGCGACTCGGGGACGACGCAGGTCACGTTCACGATCACGGCTGACAATCTTGCGGTGCTCGAGTCGGA
>VAYD01000234.1 GCA_005883905.1 Actinomycetota bacterium | reverse complement strand
CCCGCCGGACGATGTCGCGGCCGCGATCACGCTGATCGACGCCGACCTGCGCACGCCCGAGCTGCGGACCCTGATCCGCGCGTCGGCGGTCGACGCCATCGTCCACTGCGACATCCCGCAGTTCCCGGAGCCCGGCCGCGCCGCCCGCCAGCTGCACGACGTGACCGTCGTCGGGACGCTGCAGCTCCTGGCCGCCGCCGGCGACCTTCCGACGCTGCGCACGCTCGTGGTCCGCGGCTCGGCAGCGATCTACGGCAGCGAGCCCGCTGCGCCGGCGTTCCTCTCCGAGGAGATGGCGCTGCGCCCGGGCGCCACCCGCTTCCAGCGCGATCTCGGCGAGATCGAGAGCCTCGTCGACGGCATCGCGCGCCGGCGGCGCGACGTCACGTGCACGATGCTTCGGCTGCAGCCGGTCATCGGCGTGACGCTCGACAACCCGGTCACGCGGCTGCTGCGGGCGCCCGTCGTCCCGGTGATGATGGGCTTCGACCCGCGCGTGCAGGTGCTGCACGAGGACGACTCGATCGCCGTGCTGCAGCGCGCGGTCCATGACCCGGTGGCGGGCACAGTCAACGTCGCCGGCCCGGGCACGATCTCGCTGAACGCGGCGATCCGGCGGATGGGGCGCCCGGTCGTGCCGGTGCCGCATCCGTTATTCGGCACGGTCGCGGGCGCGGCGCGCCGGCTCGGGCTGCCGCCGATGAGCGAGGACACGATTCGCTACCTGCGCTACGGCCGCGGCGTGGCGACCGACCGGATGACGAACGAGCTCGGCTTCACGCCGCGCTACGACACGCGCGCGGCAATCGACGCGGTCGCGGCCGAGTTGCGAAAGGCTGCCGTCGGGTGATCGAGCAGCTGCGCACGATCCTCTCGGCGCCGGCCGACGAGGACGCCTGGGGCTATGACCCCAAGTTCGCCGACGCCTTCCAGCCCGTGCTCGACGCGCTCTACGACCGCTGGTGGCGGATCACGGCCACCGGTACCGAGCACGTGCCGGCGAGCGGACGCGCGCTGATCGCCGCCAACCACGCCGGGGTCGTGCCGTGGGACGGCGCGATGATCGGCACCGCGGTCCGGCGCCACGTCGGCCGCGAGGTCCGGGCGCTGGTGCTCAACTGGGCCTTCGAGCTGCCGTGGGCGAGCACCGCCATCCGCCGCGGCGGCGGAGTCCCCGGCAGTCCGGCCAACGCCCGCCGGCTGCTCGGCGAGGATCACCTCGTGCTCGTGTTCCCCGAGGGCGCGAAGGGCATCAGCAAGCCGTTCAGCGAGCGCTATCGGCTCGAGCGCTTCGGCCGCGGCGGCTTCGTCGAGGCCGCGCTGCGCACGGGCGCGCCGATCGTCCCGTGCGCGGTTGTCGGCAGCGAGGAGATCCACCCGAAGATCGCCGACGCGCCCGGCGTCGCGAAGCTGCTCGGGCTGCCGTACCTGCCGATCACGCCGACGTTCCCGCTGCTCGGCCCACTCGGCCTCGTGCCGCTGCCGTCGCGGTGGCGCATCGAGTTCTGCCCGCCCGTCGACGTGAGCACGTACGGTCCCGAGGCGGCCTCCGACCGGAGGCTGGTCCTCGAGCTGAGCGACGCGATCCGCGAGCAGATCCAGGCCAAGGTCTATGAGAACCTCATCAGGCGCGAGGGAGCCTTCTTGTGACGTTCGAGAGCAACAGCGAGTTCCGCCAGGTGATCGACCGCACGTTCGCGCTGATGAGCGAGGACCCCGACATGGGCCCGCGGCTGCGCGTCGCCGACGTCCCGCAGCGCTTCGAGTTCCCCGACGCCGACCTTGTCGTGAACGTCCGCGCCGGCCGCGACGGCGAGGATGCCAACCTGTACTGGGAGTGGACCGACGACGTCGACTGGGAACCGCGCGTGCGCATGACGATGTCCACTGATACGGCCAACCGCTACTTCCAGGGCAAGGAGAACGTGGCGATGGCGATCGCCCGCCGGCGGATCAAGACCGGCGGCGACGTGCGCGCCGCGCTGGAGATCCTGCCGCTCACCAAGCCCGTCTTCGAGCGCTACCGGGCGATGATCCGCGCCGAGTACCCGCACCTCGAAGCTTGACGTTGACAACGTTCTCGACGCGGCGTAGTCATATGGGCACGAACCAGGCACCAGGCCGAAAAGTGAGTGGCTCGCCACTCGCGAGGCGCCGCCGGTCGCAAGACGAGCGCCGATGGCCGACGCAGCGGGACGTTAAGCCCGCAGGCGGCGGGACTCTCTCTCTAGGGAGCCCGCCGCTTCTATGAGTGCTCCGCTCGGTCTGCGCAAGGACGCCGAGGTCGCTCGGCAGATCGGCGTCACCCCGCGAACGCTCAAGCGTTGGGTGGATTCGGGCGTGGTGCCCAAGGACGGGGCATGGAGTCCCGCCGCGATCGCCCACGCGCGGATCGTCGCGCGGCTCCGCGAGCGCGGCCACTCGCTGAAGGAGATCGCGGCCGCCGCGGACGCCGGCCGGCTGAGCTTCGCCTACATCGAGGACCTGCTGCCGACCGAGGAGGCGCAGTACACCGTCGAGGACGCCGCGCGCGAGACCGGGCTGGAGCCGGCGCTGATCGAGCGCATCTTCTCGACGATGGGGCTCAACCAGTCCGCCGCGATGCGGATCACCGAGGACGACCTGCAGCTGCTGCGCTACGTCGCGGCCGTGCTGGCCGCCGGGTTCCCGCTCGTGGCGTTCCTGCAGCTGATGCGCGTCTACGGGCAGGCGATCGCGCAGATGGCCGACGCCGAGGTGCGCCTCTTCCACCTCTACGTGCACGAGCCGCTGATGCGCGACGGCGTGCCGGGGCTCGAGATGGCGGAGGAGATGTGGGGACTGGCCGGCGAGCTGCTCCCGCTCGCCTCGCCGATCATGGACCACGTCCACCAGCGCTTCCTGCAGCACTTCGTCGAGCAGGACGTGATCGGGCACATGGAGTCCGACCTCGACGGCGAGCAGCTCGACCTCGGCCGCCTGCGCGTCGCGATCGCGTTCGCCGACCTGGCCGGCTACACGCGCCTGACCGAGGAGATCGGCGAGGAGGAGGCCGTCAGCGCGGTCGAGCGGTTCGTCGAAGACGTCGAGCACACGCTGCCCGACGACGCCCGCGTGATCAAGACGATCGGCGACGAGGTGATGGTGGTCGGCGGCGACCCGAGCGCGCTCGTCGACTGGGCCGTCGGGTTCCAGGAACTGCACGACGAGCGCCCGCTGCCGCGGATCGGGATGCACTACGGCGAGGTCCTGTACCGCGACGGCGACTACTACGGGCGCGAGGTCAACCAGGCGGCGCGCGTCGCTGCGCGGGCCGCCGGCGGCGAGGTGATCTGCACGAAGCCGATCGTCGACCACGGCGGCCCGCACCTGGACTTCGAGCGCATCGGCGAGGTGCGCCTGAAGGGCTTCTCGCAGCCCACCGAGCTGTTCGTCGCGCGCCCGGGAGCGGATGATTAGCCGGTGGATCTTCTGTCGCACGTCGAGGCGGGCGGCCTGGTCGCGCGCGGCCGGCCGGTGGTCGTCCTGCTCAGCGGCGGGCGCGACTCGACGTGCCTGCTCGACGTCTGCGTGCAGCTCGGAGCCCAGGCCAGCGCGCTGCACGTGAACTACGGCCTGCGCGCGGAGTCCGACTCGGACGAGGACCACTGCCGCTCGCTGTGCCGGCGGCTCGAGGTCGAGCTCGACGTGGAACACCCCGGCAAGGTCGAGGGCAACACGCAGGCATGGGCACGCGACGTGCGCTACGCGGCGGGGGCGCGGCTCGCGGGCGCGCGCGGCGCCGACCTCGCGGCTGCGCACACGGCGACCGACCAGGTCGAGACCGTCCTCTACCGGCTGGCGTCATCGCCGGGGCGCCGCGCGCTGCTCGGCATGACCACGCGCTCGGGGCGGCTCGTCCGTCCGCTGCTCGGCGTCACGCGCGAGGACACGGCGGCGTGGTGTCGCTCGCGCGGGCTGAGCTGGGTCGACGACGGCTCCAACGAGGATGCGTTGTTCGCGCGCGCACGCGTGCGCGAGGGCCTGGTCCCGGCGCTGCGCGCCGTCGACGCCCGCGCCGAGGCGAACATCCTGCGCACGGCGGCGCTGCTGCGCGACGAGGCCGAGGTGCTCGACGCTGTCGTGACCACGGCGCTGGCCGGGCGTGACCGCATCTCGGTCGAGCACCTGCGCGAACTGCCGCCGGCGCTCGGGCGGCTGGTGGTCCGGCGGCTGGCCGAGGACGCGCTCGGGGCGCCGGTCCCGCGGGCGGTCGCGCGCTTCGAGGACGTGCTGGCGCTCGACGGGGCGCTGGACGTCGGCGACGGCGCCCGTGCCGTGGTCGAGCGCGGGGTGCTGCACTTCGAACGAACTCCCTAGTCTCCGCAGCCGAATGCAGACGGAACCCGAGATCGGCGAGATCCTGGTCCAGGCCGACCAGCTCAAGCACCGCATCAAGGAGCTCGGCGAGCAGATCTCGCTCGATTACGAGGGCAAGGACCTGCTGCTGGTCGGCGTGCTCAAGGGGGCCGTGTTCTTCCTCAGCGACCTGATGCGCCACATCTCGATCCCGTGCGAGGTCGACTTCATGGCGGTCGCGTCGTACGGGAGCGCGACGGATTCGAGCGGCGTCGTGCGGATCCTCAAGGACCTCGACGCGGCGATCGAGGGCCGCGACGTCCTGATCGTCGAGGACATCGTGGACTCGGGGCTGACGCTGAAGTACCTGCTGCGCAACCTGGGCGCGCGCGGGCCCGCTTCGCTGGAGGTCTGCGCCCTGCTGACCAAGCCCGAGCGGCGCAAAGTTGAGCTGCGATCACGGTACGTGGGCTTCGAGATCCCGAACAAGTTCGTGATCGGCTACGGGCTCGATTTCGCCGAGCGCTACCGGAACTTGCCCTATGTGGCGGCGTTGGTGGAGCAATAAACCCTTCCAGAAGGTCAATTTCCCCCTGCTACGCTTGACCGTCCTGTCCCCCACGGGGACATTCCCTTTCTCATGAGCCGGTTCTTCAAGAGCGCCGCCTTCCCCATCCTGATCGTGGTGGTGTTGGCCTTCTTCGCCCAGAAGCTCATCAGCCCGGGCAACGGCGGTACGAAGTACACGTACGGCGACTTCGTCACGCAGCTCGGCAACGGCGACGTCAAGACCGTCACGCTGAAGAACAAGGACAACTCGGTCAGCGTCACGCTGAAGAACGGCAAGCACTACGACACCGGCTTCACCGACGCAGACGGCGACGTCGTCACGAACAAGCTCCAGGTCGCCAAGCAGGAGAACAAGATCGAGAACTACGACGTCGAGAGCCGGCACTCCAACGGCTGGCTCTCGTTGCTCACCTACGTCCTGCCGTTCCTGATCTTCATCGGGTTCTGGATCTTCCTGATGAACCAGGTCCAAGGCGGCGGATCGAAGGTGATGTCCTTCGGGAAGTCGCGTGCCAAGCGGCTCAGCGTCGACTCGCCGAAGATCACTTTCCGCGACGTTGCGGGCGTCGACGAGGCGGTCGAGGAGCTGCACGAGATCAAGGAGTTCCTGGAGAACCCCAAGAAGTTCCAGGCGCTCGGCGCCCGGATCCCGAAGGGCGTGCTCCTGTACGGCCCGCCGGGCACCGGCAAGACGCTGCTGGCGCGCGCGGTCGCGGGCGAGGCGGGCGTGCCGTTCTTCTCGATCTCCGGCTCGGACTTCGTCGAGATGTTCGTCGGGGTGGGCGCGTCGCGTGTGCGCGACCTGTTCGAGCA
>VAYD01000233.1:5871-7799 GCA_005883905.1 Actinomycetota bacterium | reverse complement strand
ACGGCGCCAACACCGTTCGAGTCGACGAGTCCAACGGGCAGATCACGACGCCGATGACGATCGACGGCGGCCGCGGCGACGACTCGCTGCAGGGCGGCAGCGGCGCCGACGTCATCAACGGCGGCCTCGGCAGCGACTCTGTCGATGCCGGGCGCGGTGCCGACAGGGTCTCCCTCGGCAACGGCGACGACAGCTTCATCTGGTTCCCCGGCCAGGGCAGCGACTCCGTCGAGGGCGGTCGCGGCGACGATCTGATGACGTTCGTCGGCGCGGATCTGGCCGAGCGGTTCGCCGCGCCGGCCACCTGCGCTTCACGCGCGACGTCGGCACCATCGTGATGGACCTCAATGGCATCGAAGAGATCGACACGAAGGCGCTCGGCGGCGCCGACACGTTCACGGCCGGCGACCTGACGGGAACCGACCTCGAGCGCGTCGAGACGAACCTCCACGGCGCCAGCGGCGACGACGGGGCGGGCGATCAGGTGATCGTCAACGCCACGAACGGCGCTGACGCCGTCCTCGCCCAGGGCAGCACGGGCAACGTCACGCTGAGCGGGCTCGCAACCCGGTTCGACATCGAGGGCGCCAACGCGGCCCAGGACCAGCTCGCCGTGAACCTCCTCGACGGCAACGACGTGTTCGACGGCTCCGGCCTCAGCGCGGACGCGATCGGCCTGCAGGTGAACGGCGGCGCCGGCGACGACGTTCTGATCGGCGGCGCCGGCAACGACACGCTGATCGGCGGCCCGGGTGCCGACACGCTGATCGGCGGCGGCGGGACCAACGTCCTCCAGCAGGACTGAAGCCCAACAGGCTCAGCGGGCCGCTGCAGATGTGCAGCGGCCCGCGGGCCGGCTTCCACGCGCTGAGCGGGCGCTCTAACATCGCGCCGATGGAGGATCGACGCAGGCTGCCCGCCTTCGTCGGGCGGCTGCCACGAACGGCTGATGCGCTCGCGTACGCCGAGCGCCACCACGCCGGGCAGACGCGCGCCGCGGACGGTGCCGACTTCATCGAGCACCCGCTCGAGGTCGCGTCGCTCCTGTACGACAGCGGCGCGCCCGATCACGTCGTCGCCGCCGGTGTGCTGCACGACACGATCGAGAAGACCGACGCCGCCGCCCCGGACCTGAGGCGGCGCTTCGGCGCGCGGATCACGAACCTCGTGCTTGCCGTCACGGACGACCCGGCGATCAGCGACGTCGCGGCGCGCAAGTCCGCGCTGATCGCGCAGGTCGCGCGGGCGGGCGACGAGGCGCTGATGGTGTTCGCCGCCGACAAGGTCTCGAAGGTCCGCGAGCTGCGGCTTCGCGCGCTCTCCGCCAACGGTGGCGGAGCGCGGAAGTACGCGCGCTCGCTCGCGTACTTCGGCGACTGCCTGCGAATGCTCGAGGAGCGGATCCCGGACTCGAGCCTGGTCGCGCTCCTGCGCGCGGAGCTCGCGACGTCGGCCGGCGCGCGGCTCGGCGTGGCAGCCGCGTCGATATCGCCCTGATGGCGGAGATCGAGCGCAAGTGGCTCGTCGAACGGCCGCCGGATGACCTGAGCGCATACCCGTCGCGCCAGATCGACCAGGGCTACCTCGCGATCGACTCCGACGGCACCGAGGTCCGCGTGCGGCGAGCCGACGGCGATGCCGTGATGACGATCAAGCAGGGCGCCGGGCGCACGCGCGCCGAGGAGGAGTTCTCGATCCCCGGCGATCGCTTCGAACGCCTCTGGCCGCTGACCGCGAACCGCCGCGTGCAGAAGCGCCGCTACCGGATCCCGGGGCCGGACGGCCTGATGTTCGAACTGGACCGCTATGGGGGAGACCACGAGGGCTTGGTCGTCGTCGAAGCCGAGTTCCCGGACGAGCGCAGCGCCCAGTCGTTCACGGCGCCCGCGTGGTTCGGTCGCGAGGTGACAGACGACGCGCACTACAAG
>VAYD01000233.1:0-5861 GCA_005883905.1 Actinomycetota bacterium | reverse complement strand
CGCTCGCCGCCACCGGCGGCGCGCTGGCCGCGGCCGGAGCGGCAGTGGCTGCAGGCAAGGTGCGCTCGACGCGGCGCGAGCGGGCGCGGCGGTTCGAGCTCGCAGAGGGCGAGCCGGTGGCGGAGGGCGTGCGCCGCATCGCCCGCGGTCAGCTCGAGAACATCGCCGATCACTTCGACGTCAGCGACGAGCGGTCGGTCCATGAGGCGCGCAAGTCATTCAAGCGCCTGCGGGCGCTCGTGCGCCTCGCGCGAAACGAGCTCGGCGACGAGACGCGGCGCCGCGAGAACGCCGCCTTCCGCGACGCCGGGAGGGAGCTGTCGGGCGCGCGCGACGCGCGCGTGATGGTGGAGACGCTCGACAAGCTCGACCCCGAGGCGTTCGGCGGGCTGCGCACCGCGCTGCGCGAGGAAACACCGGGACAGCCCGACGCGGCGGCGGTCGGCCGCGCCGTCGAGGACGCCCGCGCCCGGGTGGAAACGTGGCCGCTCGGCGCCGACGCGTCGCTCGAACCCGGGCTGCGGCGGGTCCGCAAGCGCGGTCGCCGCGCGTACAAGTCCGCGAGGAGTGAGCCGAGCAGCGAGCACCTGCACGAGCTGCGCAAGCGCACCAAGGACCTCTGGCACGCGGCGCAGATCCTGCGCAAGCGCAAGCTCGCCCGCGACGCCCACAAGCTCTCCGACTTCCTCGGCGACGACCACGACCTCCTGCAGGCCGCCGCGGAGCGCCACCCGACCGCGATGACCGCGGGCGAGCGCGACCGGCTGGACGAGCTCGTCGAGGGCCGCCGCGCGAAGCTGCAGCGCACGGCGCTGAAGCGGGCCAAGCAGCTGTACTAGCTAGCTCGCGAGGCGCGCCTCGAGCGTGATCTCGGGGACAGCTGCCAGGGCGCGGGAGATCAGGCAGGCCTGCTTGGCCTCCTGCGCCTTGGCGGTGAAGTCGTCGTCGCTGATGCCGGGCACGTCGCCGGTGGCGTCGATCGCGATCTTCGTGATCGTCGGTGCGTCGTCGACGAACCGCAGCTCGACGTTCGCGGTGGCGCGGATCGACGTTGCCGGCGTCCCGGCCTCGCCGAGCATCGCCGCGAGCTGCATCGCGTAGCAGGCGGCCTGCGCCGCGCCGATCAGCTCCTCCGGATTGCTCCCGGGACCCTCGCCCTCGAAGCGCGACTTGAACGTGTAGCTCGCGCTGATCTCGCCGTTCCCCAGGGCGAAGTTGCCCTCGCCGCCCTTCAGGTCGCCGCGCCACTCCGCGCTGCCCTTGCGTACCGCCATGCCGGCCTCCTGGTCCGTGGTCGTCGTTCCACGGTTGCAGATTTCCGGTTGCGACCGATGAGTCCGGACGCGCCGTTCCGTCGTAGTAGGTGATCGGTGTCACGCACAGCGCCGCCGGCAGTCGAAACCATCACTGAGATCCATGCAACTACCCTCGGCCGACTTCGCTCTTCCTTCGCTCGATGTTCGCGAGCTCGGTCGGCGTGCGTTGGTGCCTGCGGCGGCGCTGGTGGTTGCGGGCGGCGCGCTGATCGTTGCGGGCGGGCCGGTGCGGGCGTTTACCGACGCGCTGCAGCGGGCGGTCGAAGCCGATCCGCGCTGGGTCGCGGCGGCAGCATTGTTCGAGGTGCTCTCGTTCGCGGGTTACGTCGCGCTGCTGTGGCTCGTCGCAGGCCGCGCGACGCCGCGGATGGGCGTGCGCGAGAGCGTGCAGGTGACGCTCGGCGGCGCCGCCGCGACGCGCCTTGGGCGCTGCGCAGGACGGGCATGGGCGCTCGCGCCGCGGGCCGCACGCTGTTGACGTTCCTGGTGCTGCTCTACGCGGTCTTCCTCGGCGCGATCGCGATCTCAGGCGCGCTGCTCGCGAGCAAGGGCTCGGGACCGACGACGCTCGCCGCGGTGCCGGCCGCCGTCGCGGCGCTTGCGATCGCTGTGGCGCTCGTCCTGGGACTTCGTACGCCGGGCTCCGGCGTCTCCCGCATCCGATCCGGCGCACGGCTCCTCGGCGAGGCGGTCGGCGAGGCGCTGCGGTTCGTCAGGTCGCCGGACCCGCGGCTGCTCGGCGCCGTCGCGTGGTGGGCGTTCGACGCAGCCGTGCTCGGCGCGATGCTGCACGCGTTCGGCGCCGCGCCGTCGCTGCTCGTCTTCGTGTTCGCCTACTTCGTCGGCCAGGCCGGCAACACCGTCCCGATCCCGGGCGCCGTCAGCGGCGGGATCGTCGGCGTGCTGCTGGCGTTCGGCGTCGACGCCGACGTCGCGCTCGTCTCGGTCCTCGGCTACCGCTGCATCGCGATCTGGCTCCCGGCGCCCGTCGGCCTCGTCGCCCTCACGAGCCTGCGCAAGACGCTCGCGCGCTGGGCCGTCGCGGCGTAGCGCTGCGTTACCGCGGCGAGATGCGGGCGAGCTTCTGGGGATCTGCGATCAGGTCGATCGCGATGATGCGCCGCTCGACGATCGTGAAGCCGAGAACGGCCAGCAGCCGGCCCGCGGGTGCGACGAGCACTCCGGCGGAACCATTGACCATCGCGTGGCGCGCGAAGCGCGCCATCGGCGTGCCACGAGCAAGAACCTGGTCGGCGACGGCCTCGGCGCCATGCACCGGCGCCCGCGCGAGCTCCGTACGGCCTCCGGCATCGATGCGGAACACCGCGTCCGGGTGCAGGATCGCGACAAGGTCCTGAAAGCTGCCGTTGCGCGAGGCCTCGAGGAAGGCGGCGATCACCTCTCGCTGCTGCTCGAGGTCGGAGTCCACGGGCGGCACTGCTCCACGGACGCGGCGCCGGGCGCGACTGGCCAGTTGCCGCGCCGCGGCCGGGGTCGTGCCGGCGATGCTCGCGATCTCGCTGAATGGCAGCGCGAACATGTCGTGCAGGACGAATGCCAGTCGCTCGGCCGGGGACAGCGAGTCGAGCACGACCAGCAGCGCGAGGCCCACGGAGTCGGCCAACAACGCCTGTTGTTCCGGGTCCGGGTCGCTGTCGGGGATGCTGACGATCGGCTCGGGCAGCACGGTGCCGATGTAGTCCTCGCGGCGTGACCGGCGGGCGCGCAGCATGTCGAGCGCGACGCGCGCCACGACGGTCGTCAGCCAGCCGGACATGTTGACGATGTCGTCGGCCCCCGAGCGGCTGAGTCGCAGCCAGCACTCCTGCACGGCATCGTCGGCGTCGCTGACCGATCCGAGCATGCGGTAGGCGACTGCTCGCAGGTGCGAGCGATGGCGCTCGAACTCGTCTGCGAGCAACTCGTGCTGTCGGAAATCAGTCACCTACATGGGAGACGGTTGGGCCGCGATCGGTGTGACACACGGCGGTGCGTCACATCAATTGCGCGGCGCTCGTCTTTCGGGTGAGGGCAATGCAAGGAGGAACGACATGACCACTGCTGTGTCCGTTCGGCAGCTGAAGAAGACCTATCCCGGTGGTGTCGAGGCCGTCAAAGGCATCGACTTCGATGTGTACGCAGGCGAGGTGTTCGGGCTCCTTGGGCCCAACGGGGCCGGGAAGTCGACCACGATCGGCATGCTCACGACGACGGTTCTCCCGACCTCCGGGACCGCATCGCTAGGCGGCTATGACGTCGTTTCCCGGCCCCTGCAGGCGCGCAGCATGAGCAGCGTCGTCTTCCAGGAGGCGGTGGTCGACAAGGGCCTCACCGGCCGCGCGAACCTGCAGCTCCACGCGGATCTGTGGGGCGTCCGGCGCGAGCACGCCGACCAGCGCGTCGAGGAGCTCAGCGCGCTGCTGGGGATCGACGAGATCATCGACCGCTCCGTGGGCGGCTACAGCGGCGGCCAGCGCAGGCGGCTCGAGATCGCCCGGGCGCTCGTCTCGAACCCCCTCGTGCTGTTCCTCGACGAGCCGACGGTCGGGCTGGACCCGCGCATCCGCCAGGAGCTGCTCGACGTGATCGCCCTGCTGCGCCGGCGCGACGACATGACGATCGTCTTGACGACGCATTACCTCGACGAGGCTCAGCGCCTGTGTGACCGGGTGGCGATCGTGCACGAGGGCGAGATCGTGGCGCTCGACACCCCGACGAAGCTGCTTGCGCGCCTCGGCGATCAGCTGCTGCAGCTGCGCGTGGAGGGCGACGTGACTGTCGCCCTGGCCGCCCTGGGAGCCCACGGCGTCGCCGCGGCCGACGCCTACGTGATCGGCGCGACGCTCACGGTGCCGCTGCACGACGTCTCGGTCGGCGACGCGCTGCGGGCCATCGACCAGGCGGGTCTGTCGGCGAGTGACATCAGCACGCGCCAGCCGACCCTCGACGACGTCTACCTGCGCCTGACCGGCGCGAGCGCGGCCCAGGCCGCCTGACCTTCACGAGAAAGGACATCACGATGGCCACAACCATTGCCGAACCTTCCCCGACGGCACGCCTCCGGATGCCGCAGCGGACCAGCCTCGTCCGGTCGCTGCGCACGCTCGCGGCCCGTCGAGCAGCGCTCACGGCACACAACCCCCGCCAGATCGCGGTCCCGATGCTCACCCCGATCCTGTTCGCGCTGGTGATCGCCCCGGCGCTCAAGGATGCGCTCGGTGGCCTGCACTCGAGCATCGACTACACGGCGTTCGTCGCGGTCGGCACCGTGGGTCTGCTTGTCCCGCTGGCGACCACGTTCGCCGGGCTGAGCGTCATCGTCGACCGCGACAGCGGCGCCCAGCGCGAGCTGCTCGCCGCGCCGGTGCCCCGGCCGTTGCTGGTCGCCGGCAACCTGCTGGTGGTCCTCGGTCTGTGCGCGCTGCAGATCGTGGTCGTGATCGCCGCGGCCGCGCTGCGCGGCGCCGACTTCCACATCCGCGCCTCCGGCGTGGCGTGGTTCGTCCTCGCGGCGCTGCTGTTCGTCATCCTGATGTACGGCATCGCCGAGACGCTGGCGGCGCGCATCCACCAGCAGGAGGAGTACATCGGCGCCACCCCGGTGATCGCCATCCTGCCGTGGTTCTTCGCCGGCGCGCTGTTCCCGATCAGCGCCCTACCCGGAGCACTGACGGCCTTCGCCAAGGTTCTGCCGCTCACCCATGCGATGGCGCTGATGCGCTACGGCCTCGTGGATCCGAAGGGCACCGGACTGCACGACATCTGGGGCATGAGCAACACGACCGCCGAGGCGTGGCTGAGCCTCGCCGTGGTGGCGCTCTTCGCAGCCGCCTTCTCGGCGCTGTCAGTCAGAGCGTTCAGCCGCGCGGCCGTCAGCTGACCCCATCCAACAGCCGCGCGGAAAGGAAAGCCATGACCCGCATACCGCTCGACACCGCCGTGCACAACCCGATCGACCGCCCCCTGATCCAGATCATCGTCGGTTCAACGCGCGCCGGGCGCCTGAACACCCTTTAGGGCGCAGCCGGGACCACGAGCAGCGGCCCGTCGGCGCCCGCGAGATCGCCGAGGTCGACGGCCGGCGTCTCGGCTCGGTGCACGTGCTCGAACCGCGCGGCGAAGTCGTCGAGCAGTGGTGCGGGACGACGAACCTCGCCTGCACCTGGTCGACGATCTCGCGGGCCTGCGCGGCGCCGATCGTCGGCCCCGCGCCGACGGGCACGAGCAGCAGGTCGATCCTGCCGAGCGCCTCGAGCTGCTCCTCGCGCAGCGCGGCCTGGCCGAGGTCTCCCACGTTGTTGCTCCATTCGGGGTGGGAGAGCTTGATCATCGGTGATCCGAGAGCTCGGACGCGGATGACCTGAGCTGCTAGAGCCTCGCGATCCCCCAGGGCGGGCCGAGGTTCACTACGAGCGCGGCCGCGAAGAAGGCACCAGGGATGAGCGTGAAGATGCGCTGCTGCAGCACCTGGGCGTGCTCGTACTCGGCGTGGCTGGCAGGGATGAGCGCGCCGTGGTCGTCGAGGAAGTACGCGCCGTGATGCTG
>VAYD01000555.1 GCA_005883905.1 Actinomycetota bacterium | reverse complement strand
CGGCGCACCAGGTCGGGCTCCGTGTACGCCCGCCACACGAGCTCCCTGGGCGCGTCGAACTCGCGCGTGATCAGGATCTGGTCGTCGGTGGGGAGCGTCACCGTCGCGGTCGCGCTACTGGCCATCGTCTTCCTCCTTCTTGAGGTCTTCCAGGACGGCATCGAGCTGATCGAACCGCTCCGACCACGTCTGTTCGAAGTCCTTGACCCAGTCGTGGATGGGCCGCAGAGCCTCGCCGTTGAGCCGGTAGACGCGCCGGCGGCCATCGCCGCGCACCTCCACCGCCCCGACCTCGCGCAGGACGCGCAGATGCTTGGACACCTGCGGCTGCGCGAGGTCGAGCTCGTGCACCAGGTCGTTCACCGGCCGCTCGCCGCGGGCCAGCACGTTCAGGATCTGCCGCCGCCGTGGTTCGGCGATGGCGTTGAACGCGTCGGTCGTGGTTGCTGCTCGTGCCACGTCGTCAAATATATTCCTATATCGGAATATGTCAAGCGGAAGCGGCTCGCGATCGGGATCGCGGCGCCCAGTGCTCACGCTTGCGCGGCGCTCGGCGTGGGTTGGGTCAGCGAGTGAGGGGGTGGGACGCGAACCACGGATGCGTTCCACCCAGGTGTGGCATAGCAACACCAGGATGGAACGGAGTCGCGTGAGTGCCCCTGCCTGACGATCGGTCGGACTCCATTGCACGCCGGGCCGCGCGCCGCAACGCGCCAAGCTGAGCGCTCGCCCGGGCCGAAGCGCAGCGCCTAAGCGGACGCGACGCCGAACAGGCGCCAGCGGCCCGGGACGCCCTTGAAGCGGTGGCGGCCGCGGTCGCGGAACGTGATGCCGGAGCCGAGCACCAGGTCGCGGACCGCGCTCGGAACGAGCACCTCGCGCGCATGCGCGAGCGCCCCGATGCGGGCGGCGATGCACACCGCCAGGCCGACGACGTCGCCGCCGACCAGATCGCACTCCCCCGTGTTGAGGCCGGCGCGGATCTCGAACGGCAGCGGCTCGAGCGCCTCGTTGATGGCGCGCGCGCAGCGAATTGCGGCGCCCGGGCACTCGAATGTGGCCATGAAGCCGTCGCCGAGCGTCTTGATCTCGCGGCCGCCGTGGTGGTGCAGCTCGGCGCGCACGAGCTCGTCGTGGCGCGCGAGCAGCTCGCGCCAGCGGGCGTCGCCCAGTTCGGCGGCGCGCTGCGTCGACCCGACGATGTCCGTGAACATCACGGTCGTCAGGACGCGGTCGGCGGCGGGTGCGATGTCTGGGCGGGGCACGAGTTCCACGATCTCTGACCTCATGCGGCAAGGATGCGCTTCTGCGGTAAATCGCCAGCCAAAGGCGCGGTAAGAGCGTAGGCTCGCGCTCGAAAAGCCATGGACGTGCGCGTACTCGGGCCATTGGAGGCAAGCGCTGGGGGGCGGCCGCTTCAGCTTGGGGGCGGCAAGCCGCGGGCGCTGCTGACGATGCTCGCCTTGCAGGCGGGCTCGCCGGTGTCCGCGGACCTCCTGATCGAGGGCCTCTGGGGCGAGACGCCGCCCGCGACGGCGAACAAGATGATCCAGATCTTCGTCTCGCAGGTGCGCAAGGCGCTGGATGCGAGCGGCGACGCCGGCCGGCTGGTCACGCGCGGGCGCGGCTATGAGCTGCGGATCGACGCCGACGACGTCGACGCGTTGCGGTTCGAGCGGCTCCTGGCCGCGCATGCGCCGCGCGAGGCGCTGGCGCTGTGGCGCGGGCCGCCGCTGGAGGAGCTGTCGGGCGAGCCGTTCGCGGCGGCCGAGATCCGCCGGCTCGAGGAGCTGCGGCTCGCTGCCATGGAGCAGGCGATCGAGCACGACCTCGCGGCGGGCCGTCATCGCGAGGTGATCGGCGAGCTCGACGCGCTCGTCGCACACGAGCCGCTCAACGAGCGCTTCCACGGGCAGCGCATGCTCGCCCTGTACCGCTCCGGCCGGCAGTCCGACGCGCTGGCCGCGTACCGCAAGGCGCGCGAGACGCTGCTCGACGAGGTCGGGCTCGAGCCCGGCCCCGAGCTGCAGCGCCTGAACGACGCGATGCTGCAGCACGACCCGTCGCTTGATGCGCCGCACGCCCGCCGCTCGCAACGAGCGGCGCCAGGTCACCGTCCTCCACTCCGGCATCACGCTCGACTCTGAGCTCGACCCGGAGGCCCTGCACCGGGAGCTCGCTCGCTTCTCCGACCGCTTCGCGGCAATCGTGGAGCGCCACGGCGGCACGGTGGAGCGCAGCTCGGCCGAAAGCGCCGTGGGCTTCTTCGGCCTCGCCACGACGCACGAGGACGACGTGTTGCGTGCATTGCGCGCGGCGCTGGAGTTGGGGGTCACCGCCGGCATCGACAGCGGCGAGCTGTTCGTCGGCGAGGAGTTCGCCAGCGGCCGGCCGCTGAGCCGCGCGCGGCGCCTGCACGAGACCGCGGCCGACGGCGCGATCCTCCTGAGCTCCGACGTGCACCGCCTCGTCGAGCAGGTCGCCGTCGCGGAGCCCGCGGGCGACGCGTGGCAGCTCGTCGACCTGCGACCCGAGCAGCCCGTGCCACTGCACACCGGGCCGTTCGTCGGCCGCTCGTTCGA
>VAYD01000232.1 GCA_005883905.1 Actinomycetota bacterium | reverse complement strand
CTCCTCGCGGATGTTCTGGCCGAACTCGCGGTTGCGCAGGAACTCGATGAACTTCGGCGACAGGAAGATGCAGATGAGCAGCGCGGCAGTGCCGGCGATCAGGACGCGGCCCATCGGCTACGCGGCTTCCTGGAGTGCCTCGGCGACGACCTCGAGGCCGACGCCGCGTGACGCCTTCACCAGGACCGTGTCGCCCGGGCGGACCAGCTCGCGAACCAGCGTGGCCGCCTCCGCCGCGGTGTCGACCGCGCGGTCGCCGTGCATCTCGCGCGCCAGTGGGCCGACCGTGACGAGCAGCTCGACGCCGGCGGCGCGGGCGTGGTCGCCGATCTCGGCGTGGAAACGCCGCTCGTCGGGCCCGAGCTCGAGCATGTCGCCCAGCACGGCGACACGGCGGCCGTCCGCGGACACGGCAAGATCGTCGAGGGCGGCGCGCATCGACATCGGGTTGGCGTTGTAGCAGTCGTTGACGACGACGATGTGCCCGGGCAGCTCGATCCGCTGGCCGCGCATCGCGCTCAGCTCAACCTCCACGCGCCCTGCCGGCTCGACGCCGAGCGCCCGCGCGGCCGCCACGGCCGCGCGCGCATTGCGCTGCATGTGGGCGCTGGTGAACGGCAGCTCCAGCCCTCCGGGGAGCGGCTCGTCGCCGAAGCGCACGACGGTGATGTCGTCGCGCAGGTGCGCGTCCAGCAGGGGTTCGTCCGCGGGCAGGACGGCGGTGGCGCCCGGCCGCAGGTCGCGCACCAGCTCGGCCTTGGCGGCGGCCACCGCCTCGATGCTGCCGAGCAGCTCGAGATGGACGGGGCCGACGTTCGTGATCAGCCCGACGTCGGGCTCGGCGATCGCGACGAGCTCGGCGATCTGGCCCGCGCCGCGCATCGCCATCTCGAGGACGAGCGCCTCTGTGTCCGGCGGCGCGCCGAGGATCGTTAGCGGCAGCCCGATCTCGGTGTTGAGGTTCGCGTGCGTCGCCACGACGCGCAGATGCGGCGCCAGCATCGCGGCGAGCAGGTCCTTCGTCGACGTCTTGCCGGTCGAGCCGGTGATCGCGACGACCTTGGCGCCGAGCTCGCGCCGCCAGGCGCGCGCCAGGGCGCCCAGCGCGGCCGGCGGGTCCTCGGCCGCGATGACCGCACCGTCGCCGGACGCCCGAGCGTGCTCGGGCGCGACCAGCACGCCCCACGCGCCGGCGGCGAGCGCCTGCTCGGCGAAGCGCCCGCCGTCGACGTGCTCGCCTGGCAGTCCGACGAACAGGTCGCCCGGGCCGACGGACCGCGAGTCGATCAGCGCACGTTGCGGCGAGCCGTCGCCGCCGCGGACGAGCCGCCCGCCCGCGGCCTGCGCGACGCGCTCAGGCGACCAGCCGCGCACGCAGCACCTCCCGTGCCACGGCGACGTCGTCGAAGGGCACCTTGTGCCCGCCCGCGAACTCCTGGCCCTGCTCGTGGCCCTTGCCGGCGATCACGACGACGTCGCCCTCCGCGGCCAGGCCGATCGCGCGGTCGATCGCGGCGCGCCGGTCCGGCTCCGTGATCGGCGCCGCGCTCATCCCCGCGACGATCTCGGCGATGATCGCCTCCGGGTCCTCCGAACGCGGGTTGTCGGACGTGACGATCGGGACGTCGGCCAGCTCGCCGGCGATCCGGCCCATCGCGGGGCGCTTGCCGCGGTCGCGGTCGCCGCCGGCGCCGAAGACGCAGATGACGCAGCCGGGGGCGAGCTGGCGCGCGGCGCGCAGCACGTTCTCCAGCGAGTCCGGCGTGTGGGCGTAGTCCACGAGCACCGCGAAGGGCTGCCCCTCGTCGACCGGCTCGAATCGCCCGGGCACACGGCCGGCCTGCGGCACCGCGCGCGCGATCGTGGCGTCGTCGATGCCGAGCTCGCGCGCGACGGCGACCGCGCCGAGCACGTTGAGCGCGTTGAACCGCCCGGGCAGCGGAGTCCGGAGCTCGAGCCCGTCGACCGTGAACGTCGACCCGTCGAGCCCGAAGCGCACGTGCTCGGCGCGCAGGTCCGCGTCGTGGTCGATCGCGATCGTCACAGCGTCGAAGTCGGCGGCGAGGCGCCGGCCGAACGGGTCGTCGACATTGATCACCGAGGCCTGCGGGCCCGCCTCGAACAGCCGGCGCTTGGCGGCGAAGTACGCCTCCATGTCGTCGTGGAAGTCGAGGTGGTCCTGGGTCAGGTTGGTGAACACGGCGACGGCCCAGTGGATCGCGTCCGCGCGGTGCAGCTCCAGCGCGTGCGACGAGACCTCCATCGCGCACGCGACGTCGCCGCCGTCGAGCATCTCGCGGAACGTGCGCTGCAGGTCGATCGCCTCGGGCGTCGTGCGGATGGCCGGCGCCTCGACGCCCGCGATCACCGACGTGACCGTGCCGAGCTGCCCCGTTCGCACCCCGGCCGCCTCCAGCAGCGCCCGCACGATGTACGCCGACGTGGTCTTCCCGTTGGTCCCTGTGATCCCGATGACCTTCAGCTCCGCGGTGGGATCGCCGGCGAGCTTCGCCGCGGCCGGCGCCATCGCCGCGCGCACGTCAGGGACGAGGACCTCGGGCACCCCGAGGCCGAGCGGGTGGTCGACGACCAGCGCCGCTGCGCCGCGCGCGATCGCGTCCGGCGCGAACTCGTGCCCGTCGCGGGTCATCCCGCGCACGCAGAAGAACACCGTCCCGGGCGCGACCGCGCGGTTGTCGTAGGCGAGCGCGGTGACCTCGACGGGCGGCGCGCCGGAGCCGAAGAGCTCGCGCAGATCCATCACGAACACCCTAGAACGCCGGCTATGAAGGCGGGATCCGTAGGTACTGCAGCGCGAACCCCATGATGTCGCCGAACGCCGGCGCCGCGACGGTGCCGCCGTAGATCGCGCCCTGCGGCTCGTCGACCATCACGGCGACGAGCAGCTTCGGATCGGCGGCCGGCGCGAAGCCCATGAACGAGGCCACGTAGCGCGACTTCGAGTACTCGCCGGTCGTCGGGTCGATCTTGCTCGCCGTGCCGGTCTTGCCCGCGAGCTTGTAGCCCGGGATCGCCACCTCGGACGCCGTGCCACCGGGCGCGAAGACGCCCTCGAGCATCGTCCGCAGCTGCGACGCGACGCTCGCGGAGATCACGCGATGGCCGGCGGGCGCCGGCGCCGGCCGCCCGTTGATCTCGCGCACGATCCGCGGCGTGCGCAGGATGTCGCCGTTGGCGATCGCCGCGTACGCCGACGCCATCTGCATCGGCGTGACCGAGATGCCCTGGCCGATCGGCAGGTTGCCCATCGTCGAGCCCGAGTACTTGTCGCGCGGCAGCACGAGCCCGCGCTCCTCGCCGGGCAGGTCGATGCCGGTGGGCTTGCCGAAGCCGAAGCGGTGGATCCACTTGTCGAAGCGATCGGCGCCCTCGCGCAGCCCGATCGTGATCGCGCCCACGTTCGAGGACTGGGCCAGGATGCCGGCTGTCGTCAACGTCTCCGGCCCGCGCGGGTGCGACTCGCCGATGGTGCGGTCGGCGACCTGGATCTGCGGCGCCAGGTCGAAGGACGTATCCGGGGTGACGATGCCGTCCTGCAGCGCGCCGGCCACGGTGAACGCCTTGAACGTCGAGCCCG